>JAFVCX010000102.1 GCA_017478855.1 Muribaculaceae bacterium
CACGGCCTACCTGATGATGACCTTCCGGCCACCATGGATGTAGAGGCCGGGCTGCGAGGGACGGCCGGCAAACGCCACGCCCGTCACGCTATACCAGCGGCTGTCGGCAGCGGCCTTGGAGGCCGCCTCGCTGTCAACGCCCACATCCCGCACCGATGAATATTGGCCGTACAGCGAGCCTTTGTAGAGGAGGTTGCCTTGCAAATCGGTGAGCTTGATCAAGCCGCCCACATGAGAGGATATGCCGGTGTGGGCAGGTGGGAACGGCTGGAAGAAATAACCCTCATAAAAAGCAGGACGCTCCCCTCCATCAGGACCCACGCCCTCGACAAACACAAAGCTGCCATTCCCCTGTTCGGGGACTTTCACCGTGTAGCGGGCCACCCGGGCATCACCGAGGCTCACGGAATCAACCTTGACCAGCTCAGGATTGAAGGAGGGCCAAGAGTTATAGGCGTAGAGGGCGAACATGTGTCCCGAGAAGTCATTCAGGTTGTACAGCACCGACTCCTTGCTGGTGGTGCCAGACCCCCATGGATAAGAGAACGGTAGATAACCATGACCGCTGAGCAAGCCATAGCCGTTGTTAGTGATGATATTGCCGGCCTCCTCGCGGATGACACTGGCCAACCAAGCCGCGCTCACATCCTGCTCATCGGTCGAATAGACATAGCACTTCTTGTAGCTGACCCCTCCGATGGCCGTGTCGCCGCTGAACTCAATCTTGTTGTCGATATAGCGGTATTCCGACTCCGTCAGGTCAGGGTTCATCTGCTCAATATAAGCGTAGTGCCACACCACACCCTCACGCACCAGTGGCTGGTAGTCGGCGGTCTGCCCTTGTGAAGCCGCGCTTCCCAGCAGCGCCACCATCAGAAAAGCGGTATATAAATGTTTCATAACCGTATTTTTTAAGTATGTTCCTGCAAAAATAATCAATTTCTGGCGGCTTAGCAAAGAAAACCGCCAGAAAGATTGTCAGTCACTACTTGCCGAGGATGATGCTGATGAGGGCGTTCGCGTCGCCGGCATCGAGCGTGGCATTCTGGTCCATGTCGGCGGCCACGTCGTCCCATCCCGGTCGCATGGGCCTGCGCAGAACCATACTGATCACCGCGTTGACATCGCCCACGTCAACCGTCCCGTCGCCATTAATCTCACCGTCTACGATAGGGACAGGGTTAAAGTTACGGCTGATATCAAACAGAATCTTGTCACCGTCAGAGCAAGTGAACAGCGGGGACTCAACATCCAATCCGGGAATGCTGAAAGGTCCTGTGCTATCGAAAATATAACCGATTCCCTCCAGTTGGGAAGACATGGCGGTGAAAGTCATCACACCGACATTGGAGAACCGGCGCTCAATGCCATTGATGTCGCAATTAAAAGAGTCAAAAGCATCAATGGCCAGTTCAGAAACGGGAGCCCCATAGATGGTGTCGGACTTTTGAAAAGCCCCTAACGAGAAAATGTATAGCAGATAAGGTTTGCCGTCGCTGCTCTCATTCACCACATACACTTTTCGGTCTTCCTCGCGCACGGCACATTTGTATTGCGCCGCATCAAGCATATTCTTATCCTGATCGCTCAGATGCCTCTGTTGATACACTTTTTTATATCTAAGGCCATCGATGATTGTGTCCCCCTTGATGAAATACAGATAGTTTATGCAGTCCCAACGTCGTCCCTCCACAATCATGGGCCGGTATTCATGCCAAGCCAGCGCGGTGCCCCATGAGCACAAAACCAGCACGAGAAGCACCAATATCTTGTTGTCAGTCTTCATAGCAATTTGAGTTTTATTTGTCCAACTTCACTTCAAAATACGCACCCGGGGCTGGTAGTCGGCGGTCTGCCCTTGTGAAGCCACGCTTCCCAGCAGTGCCACCATCAGAAAAGTGGTATATAAATGTTTCATAACCGTATTTTTTTAAGTATGTTCCTGCAAAAATAATACAAAATATTGAAAAATGCAATAAAATTTCACAAAAAGAATGCTAAAAGCAAAAAATATAATAAAAGACAAACAGAAAATCAAAATAGAGAATTCTCTTTGCTCGAAATGTTAAAAATGGGGCGTTTTTCTGCATCATGCACGCTCATCGAGAAAAAAATATTACCTTTGCGGCGCAATCGGCTGGCGAATGGCATGAATTTTGCTGTGCCGATATGCAAATATTACCACTGGGGCTGACTGGCTTTGACAGCGTGTTGAGGTGGTAAGTAATCATGCAGAGCGATGATGGCAATGCTCTTTAATATCAGTCATTACTAAATTTTAACTGGCGAAAACAACTACGCTCTCGCTGCCTAACCGAAGCACAGTAAGTTGGCTTTATCTCTTGCCAAGGGCTTGAGACGAGACATCACCCGATAGCCGTTTCTGCGAGGCTCATCCCCATGGTGGTGCTGGAAAATCGGAGATAGGGGCCCTCCTGCCTCGTGGGGGTCTTGAATTTTAGAGGATAAGCTGCTGGTTGGTGGTTGCGAGCCTGCCCGCAGACGAAAACCAAGTCGCGACTAAGCATGTAGAAAGCTTATTAGTTCCGCGTTTGGACGAGGGTTCAATCCCCTCCAGCTCCACAAAACAGGATGCCACGGCACGCAGGCTGTGGCATTTTTTTATGGCGACGCAATGCAGGAAGCAGAAAATCTCATCAATGAAGCCACATGGCAATTTGTGCGGGCACATGCCGGCGACGATGTGCGCACGCTGGCGCTGCGCGCCTCGGCCAACCCCGATGTGGACATGCACAAGGCACTCCATCAAATCGCAGGCCGGCAAATGGCACGAAGCAAGTTGCCTTCATGGGCCGCTCGCGATGGCATCATCTATCCTCCACATTTATCCATGGAGCAATGCTCGTCGCAAACCACGGCTGAATACAAGGCACGCCTTGTGATGGGCGACACGATGGCCGACTTGACGGGTGGCTTTGGCGTGGACTTTGCCTTCATGGCCGCGAAATGCCACCATGCCACCTATGTGGAGCGTCAAGAGCATTTATGCCAAATTGTTGGTCACAACTTGGCGATCTTGGGATTGCGCCAGTGCCGCGTGGTGCAGGCCCATGCTGAAGATTACTTGCGCGACATGCCTGCAGTTGACACCTTATATATAGATCCTGCTCGGCGCGATGCGCAGGGTGGGCGAGTGGTCGCTTTGAGCGACTGCACCCCCGATGTGACCCAACTCGCACCGCTCATGCTCACTAAGGCACGGCGAGTGATTATAAAGCTCTCGCCCATGCTCGATGTGCACAAGGCAGTGACCTCTTTGCCCAGCGTGAGTCAGGTGCACATCGTGAGCGTGAAAAACGAATGCAAGGAGTTGCTGCTGATTCTCGACCATGACCATAAGGGAGCCTATGAAGTGAGTTGTGTGAACGATGACCAGCATTTCGTTTTCGATGCAGGCACGCCTGCGCCGGCATTAAGCTATTGGAATGAAAACCAATCTGAAGCCGCATATCTCTACGAACCCAATGCTTCGGTCATGAAAGCCGGTTGCCACGGTCTGCTGGCCGCTCGCTTTGGCCTCGTGGCTGTGGGGCCAAACAGCCACTTGTTTGTGTCGTCAAGGCCCGTCCACAACTTTCCGGGCCGCCGGTTTGTGATAGCTGGCATCACCACGATGAATAAAAAAGAGTTGCGTGTGGCTCTGCAAGGACTGTCGCGAGCCAATGTGGCGGTGCGCAACTTCCCCATGAAAGCCCCGGAGTTAGCTCGCAGGCTTCGTTTGCAGGATGGCGGCGATGCGTTCATTTTCGGCACCACCACGGCCTCGGGGCGTCACATCTTGGTGTTGTGCCACCGCAATTTTGCACGATAGGAGAAATCTTCGTAATTTTGCGCTTCAAAACACAACATTGAACTGTTATTTTTATTGTGGCACGAAGAAAAGATATCCCCGTCATCGAAAATTTTGAGATAACCGGTGTGGCTGCCGAGGGCAAGAGTCTCGGTCGCTGGAACGACTTGGTAGTGTTTGTCCCTTATGGTGCTCCGGGCGATGTGATCGACCTGAAAATCACCCGCAAAAAACACAGTTTTGCCGAGGGAAACATCGTGCGTCTTGTGCACCCAAGCCAGTTGCGCGTGCCGCCCGTGTGCGAGCACTTTGGCGTGTGTGGTGGCTGCAAGTGGCAGCATTTGCCCTACGACTACCAGCTGCAATGCAAGCAGCAGCAAGTGGTGGACGCATTGCAGCGAATTGCCAAGGTTGAAATCCCGCCCATCAATCCCATCTTGGGTTCAGAAGATACGTTGCATTATCGCAACAAATTGGAATTTACTTTTTCCAATAAGAGCTGGCTCACCCGTGAGCAACTGGAGAGCGAAGAGGTCTTCGACCGCAACGCGCTGGGATTTCACATTCCGGGCGGCTATGATAAGGTGCTCAATATCAATCGATGCCACTTGCAGGCCGAGCCGTCCAATGAAATGCGTAACTTCTTACATAATTACGCCCGTGAAAAAGGTTACAGTTTCTACGACATTCGTGAGAACAAGGGATTGATGCGCATGACCATGACCCGTATTGCCAGCACCGGACAAATCATGCAGGTGGTGGTCTTTAGCGAGCCTGACCAGCAAGCCATCGACGATGTGATGGATGCCTTGCGCCGGCGTTTCCCGCAAATAACGAGTTTGATGTATGTGGTGAACCTCAAAGTGAACGATTCGATTGCCGACCAAGAAATCATATTGCACAGCGGCCAACCTTACATTGAAGAAGAAATGGAGGGCTTGAAGTTCCGCATAGGGCCCAAATCGTTCTACCAGACCAATTCACATCAGGCCTATCGCCTGTACCAAGTGGCACGCCGCATGGCAGGGCTAACGGGCAATGAATTGGTCTACGACCTCTATACAGGCACCGGCACGATTGCCAATTTCGTGGCTCGCAATGCGCGGCAAGTGATAGGCATTGAGTATGTGCCCGAAGCCATTGCCGATGCCCAGCTGAATTCACAGGTAAATGGGATCAGTAACACGCTTTTCTTTGCAGGTGACATGAAGGACGTGCTCACCGATGATTTCGTGGCCACTCATGGCCGCCCCGAAGTGATGATTGTGGACCCGCCGCGTGCTGGGATGCACCCCGATGTGGTGGCGGTGATTCTCCATGCGAAACCGCAGCGCATCGTGTATGTGAGTTGCAATCCTGCCACACAGGCGCGCGATCTATCTATGCTCGATGCCGCCTATCGCGTGCGGGAGATTCAGCCGGTCGACATGTTCCCCCACACGCATCATGTGGAAAATGTGGTGCTGCTCACGCACCGCGACTCATAAATTGGAGTTGTAGTAGGCTGGGTCGCCGGTAACTTCCTTGCCCACGAAGTCGGGCAGCGTGATGTGTTGCCCCTCTTCCTTGAGCTCCACCTCGGCCACGACCAGCCCGGCATGTGTGCCATGAAACTCATCCACTTCCCAGCGCAGGTCACCCTCCACAACTACATGGCGCGTTTTGCGCACCTTGCCCGGCAAGCACATGAGCATGAGCTGTTGTGCGTCGCATAGTGGTATTTCATACTCAAATTCTGCCCGGCGTGCTCCATGGTTAGTGCCCTTGATGGTGATGAAAGCTCTTTCGCCGGCAATGCGCACCCTCACAGTCCGTGCCGGCTCGCGCGACAGGTAACCCTGTTCAATGTCGATGATTTGCGAAGCCATTGCCCGATAAGAGTCACCGTTGACCAAAAACTTACGTTCAATTTCTTGTGCCATTTTCATCTATTGTTTCACCATGCAAAAGTAACAAAAAAAGTAAAGATTTCAAATTCTATTTGAACGTTGTTTTGTAACTTTGCGCAATGAAACGTTTTTGCCCATATCTTTGGTTGATGCCCGCGATTTGTGTGGCGCTTCTTTTGCTGCTGGTAGGATGCAGGAAATCACCAAAAGAGAAGGGCAATTTTCCTCCGAAAAACACTCAAGTGGCCCTTGACAGCACTAACTTGCCCATCGTTTTTCTAAATGTTGATGGGCGCAGAATCATGCGTTCACGCCGACTCAAGGCTCGCATGACGGTTATTAATAATGGAGAGGGAAAAATGAGTTATGCCGACACGCTGACTCATCCCAACCAAAATGCGGATTATTGCGGCACTGTGGCTATTCGATATCGCGGGCAGTCGTCATATAGAATGTCTCCTAAAAAGCCTTATTCTATCAAACTCAAAAATGCAAGAGGGAAGAAAATCAAGCAATCACTGATGGGCATGAACGCCGACAATGATTGGGCACTCATGTCGGCTTACAGTGATTTGAGTTTGATGCGCGATTTGCTCGCCTTCGAGCTGGCCCGGCCCTATATGCCATTTGTCCCACAAGGTCGTTTTTGCGAATTGGTGGTCGATGGCATTTATTATGGTGTGTATATCATGATGGAGAGGAACTCGGCAGGCGCCCACAGGCTGGCCATCACTTCACCTGAGAAAAGGGCAGATGCCCTCACAGGTGACTACTATGTGGAAATCGACCGCAAGGACGAACATAGCATAATATCGAAACGTCCGGCTTTGTCGTCTTCGGGTGAAGCCAATGATAGCGCATGGATTTATTATAACTTGAAAATACCTAAATATGATGATTTGAGCGACGAGCAGCGCAATTATGTGGCAAAGGCCATTGAGCGCATGGAGGATGCTTTGGTCACCACAAGCTATGACAATGCGTTGGGCTACCGCAAGTGGGTGAATGTGCTGTCGCTCATCGACTATCAAATCGCTTCCGAGCTGTGCCACAACGTGGATGCCTATCGGTTGAGCATGGGACTGGTGAAACGTCGCGACTCAGAAGACCCTCGTTTTTTTGCGACTTTGTGGGACATGAACCTCGGTTATGGCAACTGCAATCGTTTTGGTGCTGATAGAACAGATACTTGGATGTGGCAGAACAACGATGTGCTCATGGCTGCCGGCGATGAAAACTATGTGCCTTTCTGGTGGCATCGCCTCATGGCCGACCCCGGCTATGTGTCGGCTCTCAAAGCCCGCTGGCGACAATGCCGGCAAGAAGCCTACAGCACACGAAACATTCATGCGCTGATTGACTCGATGGCCACAGTGCTTAGTGCCCACGGAGCGCAGCAACGCAATTTCAAGGCTTGGCCATCATGGAATCGCTATATTAATCCCATACCATATATCGCATCAGGTTACGACGATGAAATCCGTTATATGAAAGACTGGATTGATCGGCGTTTGGCGTTTATGGACAAAGAATTGCTTGGAGCTGCATTAGACCCATGATGAAGATGCGGCTGTTGTTTCTCCAAGTTCTGTTGCTGTTGCCCTTCATGTCGGCATGGGGGCAAATACAGGTGGCCGGATATGTGCGCGACTCGCTCACACGAGAACCGCTCTCGCGTGTCACTATCGCAGTGCTCGATAGTGATGAGGGCACAATGAGCAATCAGCACGGAGGCTTCTCATTGAAAAGCGACGCTGCGGGCATGATGGTGAGGCTTTCGGCAGTGGGCTACCGCACAAAAGACGTTCTTGTGCATGCCGCTCAGTCAGTGCTTGTGGTCGACATGGTGCCCTCATCGGTTGAACTGGGCGAGGTGGTGGTCAAACGCACGAAAGAGCGTTATAGTAAAAAAGATAATCCGGCAGTGAAACTGGCTCGCGAACTGATTGCTCGCCGCGACCGTGGCAACCCGATGCGCTCGGGAGCTTATTATTCCTATGATAAGTATGAACGCATCATGTATGGGCTGAATGACTTTGATTCGACAAGTGAACAAAGTTTTGCATTCAAAAAATTGTCCTTTTTGGTCAACTATGCCGATTCCTCTCATGCCACGGGCAAGCGCGTGCTGCCTTTGAGCATCAAGGAGAAGTTTGCCCATGAGTATTACCGCAATGCACCGCGCGCTCACCGTGAAGTGATTGTAGGTCAAAAGAATAGTGGTATTGATGATCAGGCCGACGACCAGGCCAGTGTGAAGCGATTCCTTGACGACTGGTTTCGTGAGGTTGACATTTTTCAAAACGACGTGACAATGCTCACCAACCGTTTTGTGAGCCCGTTGTCGCGCATAGCTACCGAGTTTTATAAATTCTATCTGACCGACACGTTGCGTGTGGATGGCGAACAATGCTATGAGCTGTCGTTCGTTCCGTTCACTCCTGAGAGCTTCGGTTTCTTGGGCCGACTGTATGTGAGAGCCGATTCGTCCCTTTTCATCAAAAAGGTGACCATGAATGTGCCGCACAAAATCAACCTCAATTATGTGGAGCGTGTGTTTCTTGAACAGGAATTTGTGCAAACTCCCGATGGTGTGCGGCACAAGGTGCGCGACGACATGGAGATTGAATTCCGAGTCATGCCGGGCACTCCCGGCCTGTATGCGCGACGCGAGTGTGCATACACCGCCCACACGTCCATTTCACCGGAAGATTTGTCAATATTTGACAACAAAAAGGAGCAAATTGTTCTTCCGGGTGCAGAATATATGCCCGATGAATTTTGGGCCGACAACCGGCCACGACTGATGCGCACCGATGCCACAACGATGAGGCAGATGCTGGCACGCTTGCGGCAATCACGGTTGTTCTACTGGGGAGAAAAGGTGTTGGTGGCTTTGGTTAAAGGCTATGTGCCCACTTCATCGGTCAGCAAATGGGATATTGGTCCCATCAATACCATGATTAGCGGCAATTCTCTGGAAGGCGTGCGTTTGCGCCTCGGAGGCATGAGCACGGTCAACTTGAGCGGACACTGGTTTATGCGTGGCTATGCCGCCTATGGCACTCGTGACGAAAAGCTTAAATATAACGCACAACTGGAATACTCTTTCAGGGAGAAAAAACAACTCGACCAAGAATTTCCCATTCACAGCGTGCGCGTCAAGCATGAATATGATGTTGACAAATTAGGACAACAATACCTCTACACCAACGCTGACAACGCATTTCTTGTCATAAAACGACTAAAAGATGACAAGATGATTTACCGTCGCCTGACGGAATTGAAATGGAATTATGAAATGCACAATCACATGTCGGTTTCGGTGGCGTTGCAACATGTCGTGCGAGAAGCCTCACGGCTGATGCCCTTTGTGGACGGCGACGGCTTGAGCCACTCGTTATACAGAGAGGCTGGGATTGAGCTGATGTGGCGATTCGCGCCGGGCGAAACTTTCTATCAAACTCGTTCTTATCGCATTCCCATCAACATGGATGCACCCATCATCACATTGAAGCACACTTATATGCCCAAAGGCATGCTGGGTGGCCGCTATGAGGTGAATAAAACGGAACTGGGTTTGCAGAAACGCTTTTGGTTCTCGGCTTTTGGCTATTGCGACGTGATTCTTAAAGGCGCGAAGATGTTGAGTGGCGCGGCTTTCCCCGACCTGCTGCTTCCTAATGCCAATTTGTCCTACACCGTTCAGCCCGAGAGCTATGCTCTGATGAGTGCTCTTGAATTTGTGAATGACCAATATGTGTCGTGCGATGTGACTTATTGGGCCAATGGCGCGATTCTCAATCGCATGCCGCTCATCAAGTATCTGAAACTAAGAGAGGTGTTCACGTTTCGTGGCCTGTGGGGCGATTTGAGTGATAAAAACAATCCCTTGAAAAACACGTCGCTGCTGCGATTCCCCGACAATGCGCTCTGCGGCCGCATGTCACGCACTCCTTATATGGAAATGGGGGTGGGTCTGGACAACATTTTCACCTTCCTGCGCGTGGATTATGTGTGGCGTTTGAGTTACCGCCACACACTCGGCACCGACCGCCGTGGGGTGCGGTTACAGCTCCACTTCACTTTCTAAAGCAAATTGAGGCAAAAATTATGTGAAAAATTGGCCGATTTGTAGGCCAAAAGTTGCTTCGTTTGCGATATTATTTGTAATTTTGTAAGTTGAAGTAAATGAGCCGTCGTGCTCGCTTGGGGCGAATTCTGGCCTGCTGTGCGACGGCATATAGAAAATTAAAATTAAAGAATGGAAAACGATCGAATTTTTGAGATCAATATCGAGAACGAAATGAGATCGAGCTACATTGATTATTCAATGTCGGTCATCGTTTCGCGAGCTCTGCCCGACGTGCGCGACGGTTTTAAGCCTGTGCACCGCAGGGTTCTCTACGGTATGGCTAAATTAAGGAATTTTTCAAACCAACCCTACAAGAAATGTGCCCGTATTGTGGGTGATGTGCTGGGTAAGTACCATCCGCATGGCGATTCATCGGTCTATTTCGCTATGGTGCGTCTGGCTCAGGATTGGGCTATGCGCTATCCGTTGGTGGATGGGCAAGGTAACTTTGGCTCGATTGACGGTGACTCTCCCGCTGCCATGCGTTACACAGAGGCCCGCCTTGACAAGATGGGCGAGCTGATGATGGACAACCTTGATGAAGATACGGTTGATTTCGAGCCGAACTTTGACGCGACGTTGAGCGAACCAACGGTGCTGCCCACCCGCTTCCCCAACTTGCTGGTGAACGGTGCGTCGGGCATCGCGGTGGGTATGGCTACCAACATGGCTCCGCACAACTTGGGTGAATGCATCGACGGTTGTGTGGCACTGCTTGAGAATCCTGAAATGGAGGTGGCTGACTTGATGCAATATATCAAAGCTCCCGATTTTCCCACCGGAGGTATCATCTATGGCACGCAAGGAGTGCGCGATGCCTTTGAAACCGGCCGCGGCCGCATTGTGATTAGGGCTCGCTATGAAATAGAAAGCGAAAAAGACCACGACCGCATTGTGGTCACCGAGATTCCTTATAATGTGAACAAGCGCGAGTTGATTGAGAACATCGCCCGTCTTGTGGAAGAGAAGAAAATAGAAGGAATCGCCAATTTGAATGACGAGAGCGACCGCCACGGCATGCGCATCGTGATTGACGTGAAGAAAGACTTCAATGCCAATGTGGTGATGAACAAGCTGTTCAAGCTCACTCAAATGCAATATTCGTTCAGCGTGAACAATGTGTGCATTGTCGATAAGCACCCGCAGACGGTGAATCTGAAGCAGCTTTTGCAGCATTTCCTTGACCATCGTCACGACGTGGTGATTCGCCGCACCAAGTTCCAGCTGAAGAAGGCTGAAGAACGCGCTCACATCGTGCGTGGCCTGATCATCGCCAGCGACAACATTGATGAAGTGGTGGCAATCATCCGCTCCAGCAAGACTACCGAAGAGGCCTGCCAGCGTTTGTGCACCCGATTTGAACTTGACGATTTGCAGGCACGTGCCATCGTGGAAATGCGCCTGCGCCAGCTCACCAATTTGGAGCAAAATAAACTTCACGACGAACTTGCCGAATTGGAGAAAACGATTACCTATCTGAACAGCATCTTGAACGATCCCTCTGTTTGCCGCAAGGTGATTGAGGATGAACTACTCGAGGTGAAGGAGAAATATGGTGACGCCCGCCGCACCGAAATCAACCCCGATGATGATGAGATGAACGCTGAAGACTTCTATAGCGACGATCCCATGATTATCACTATTTCGCACTTTGGTTACATCAAGCGCACACCGCTGAAGGAATATCGTGCACAAAACCGAGGTGGTGTTGGTTCGAAAGGCAGCGACACTCGTGATGAAGATTTCATCGAATATGTGTATGAGGCCACCAACCATAACTACATGCTATTTTTCACGGCATTGGGACGCTGCTACTGGTTGCGTGTGTTCCAAATTCCGGAGATGGGCAAGAACAGCAAGGGACGCGCCATTCAGAATTTGCTGAATTTAGGGCCTGAAAACCGCATCTTTGCCTTCGTGCGAGCCACGAAACTCACCGACCCGGAATACAACCAGTCGCACTACATTATGTTTGCCACTAAAAATGGCATCGTGAAGCGCACATGCTTGAGCGAATACTCACGCCCGCGTGCCAATGGTGTGCGTGCCATCAACATCAACGATGATGACCAGCTGGTGGGCGCAGTGATGACCGAGGGCGACAGCGAAATCATTTTGGCCAACCGCAATGGCCGCGCCATTCGCTTCAATGAAACTAAGGTGCGCGCCATGGGACGCACGGCCACCGGCGTGCACGGCATGACCCTCGACGATGAGCAAGACGCTGTGATAGGCATGATTTGCATGCGCACCAACGCGCAAGACGACGTGCTGGTGGTGAGCGAACAAGGTATGGGCAAGCGCAGCAAACTTGACGATTATCGCGTGACTAATCGTGGGGCAAAAGGTGTTAAAACAATTAACATTACCGAAAAGACTGGCAAGCTAATTGCAATTAAGAATGTGAACGACGACAATGACCTCGTGATCATCAATAAGAGTGGCATTACCATTCGCCTGAAAGTAAAGAGCCTGCGCGTGCTGGGCCGTGCCACTCAGGGTGTGAGGCTCATCAACCTTGAGAAGAAGAACGACGAGATAGCGTCGGTGTGCAAAGTTGACACAGAGCCAGAAACAACCGATGAAGAGAGCGTGATGGAAGCATTCGCTCAAAATGATCTTAACATGGCCATTAACGTGGAAAACATTGACGTGGATGCTGATACTTCGCAAGACGAAGATGACAGCACAAATGAGCAGTAACGAGAATATTTATTAACTAAAACTGATAAAAAATGAAAAAAATGATGCTTTTTCTCGCTTGCGCATCCATGATGACAAGCGCGATGGCTCAACTGAGCTTAGTGAAGGAAGTGGACAAGATGGCTGGAGGCAATAATCTGCAGCAACTGACCACCGCTTTTGAGAAAATTCAGCCTGCCCTCACCGATGCTGAGTCGGCAAACGACGCTTTCACTTGGTTCACCGCCGGCAAGCTGGCTCTGAAACTTTATGACCAAATGCAGGCAGCCAAGCTGACAAATCAGACTGTGGACGATGAACTGATGGGTAAAGCACTGCTTTCGGGCTTTGACTATCTGCAAAAGGCATTGCCCCTCGACAGCGTGAAGGAAACCAACAAGGACGGCTCGCTGAAGCTCGACAAAACCGGTCTTCCCAAAGTCAAGACCAAATACTCGAAGGACATTCTGCCGCTGCTCTCTACGCATATGAACGACGTGGGTAAGCTGGCTGACGAGCATTTGAACGTCAACAATTTTGAAAAAGCAGCCGAGGCTTACACCTATTATCTGAACCTGCTTGAGTCGCCGCTGGCTAAAGCACAGTATAACGTTGACGACCAGCTGCTGGCTCCCATCTTGTTCTGCATCGGTTATTCGCAATATCAAACAAAAGATTTTGCCAATGCTTATAACAACCTGACCGCAGCAGCCGACAAAGGCTATACTGAGAACCAGATTGACGCCTTCAAAACTTCGGCTCTTGCCAACATTGTGCAAGCCAAACTTGACGCAAAAGACTATGACGCTGCCAATAAGTTTATCGACGACGCTTTGGTTGTGACTCCTAACAGCGCCATTCTTTATGACATGAAAGGTTTCACCGCCGAGCTTGAGAAAGATGATGCCGATGCCGCACTGCCTTTCTACAAAAAGGCTGCTGAGCTTGACGAGAACTATGCGCAAGGCTTCTTTGATACCGGCCGTTGCCTCTACCTGAAGGCTGACAAGATCATTGAGAAGAATCCCGACCTGAAGACTTCGGAACTTGCCAAGATGCTGGTGCCCATCTACAAGGAGGCTCTTCCTTACCTGCAGAAGGCCATTGCCCTTGATGAGAACAAGAAAGGCCAAACGCAGCGCATCATCGACGACATCAACTACAAAATGGAGTTGATGGACGCAAAATGATGCCATCGACATAACAAAACACACACATTTGCGAGGGTGGGCCACAATTTGTGCTCACCCTCTTGCTATATTCCTGACCTAACGCGAAATTGACGTGATGGCTCATCGTAAGGCCGGCTAATTGATCGGCCAAACTCCGATTTGTCGCAAATTGGAAACAACTCATTCTCGCATTAACAATAGCGGCGGCAGCCATACCTGTGATGAAGGATAAAAATCCGATTTCGCCGAACTCGCGCAAGAATAGAAAATGATTTGCATAAGAAAGCTAAAAAGAGAGAAAGCTAAAGAAGAACGGTTAAAGTGCTTGAATATTTCGCCCGATTGAAGTACCTTTGCAGCTGCAAAACTTGATAAAGACATCATGAAGCGTCGGTGCAGATTATATATTATCATATTCTTGGCAGTCAGTTCTATTGGCACCCACGCGCAGCAGCGCGTGGTGAGTGAGGTGCGCAAAAACATCAATGAACTTACCGTTTCGATTGATAATCTGAAGAGTGCCATTAATAAGATTAAGCCCGCTCTCTTGAATGGTGACACCAAGGATAGAGCCGAAACGTGGTATGTGGCCGGTTGCGCGCAATATCGCTTATATGACAAATATGTGGCTAACCGCAATGTGGGCAAAAAAGTTGATGTCAAAGCCATGGGGCATGCCCTAATTGATGGGTTTGATTGCTATGAAACATCGCTTCGGCTTGACACCTTGCGTGAAGTGAACAAGGATGGCTCCTTGAAGATAGACAAGAAGACGGGGCTTCCGAAGTGGCGCACGAAATATTCAAAAGACATTATTGACCGTTATGCCGCTCATTGGAGCGACTATAACCGCATGGGAGGCGAGCTTTATAATTTGAAAGACTGGCAGGGTGCCTATCAGGCATGGGACATTTATTGCCAGCTGGCCGCTCGGTTAGAAAAACAACGCTCTCTTGCCGTGGCCGACAGCTCACTTGCCCAAGCCCGTTTCTTTCAAGGAATTGCCAAATGGCAGCAAGCCGACCACAGGCAAGCTGTGGCTCATTTTGAACAAGCCCGCCAAATGGGGTATCATAAGAAAGAGGCCTATGACTATGCGCTGGTGTGCTTGTCGTCGCTGGGAGATGAGCAGGCTATTATAGCCACCGCCCGTGAGGCGTATGCCATGTTTGGCGTGAGCGATTTGCAATATGCTCGAATCTTGATCAATGACCAAATCAATAAAAAACAATATGTGGCGGCCGACACGTTGCTGACGGTGGCCATCGAAGCCCGTCCTGACGATGCCGAATTGCAA
>JAFVCX010000103.1 GCA_017478855.1 Muribaculaceae bacterium
AACTCCGGAGATCGCCGAGGGCTATCCTGTAGTGAGCGGCATTACTGAGAATAGTGCTGATGTCAAGACCAAGTGGACTGTGAGCGGCAAGCTCTACAGCCAAGTGGTCAAGGCCACCGAGCCCGAACAGGGTGCCGCCGCCGCGCCGCGCAAGGCTCCCACTGCCGACGACCTCAAGGCCGGTAGTGCCCAGTCGGTGACTGCCGACAATGAGGTGACAACCACATTCAGTGGTCTGGACGACAACACCAAGTATGAGGTTTACTTCCTCAATGTGAGCGCGCTGGGTAAGGAAAGCGAGGTTGTTAAGGCCGAGTTTACCACCGCACGCTACATTGCTCCACTCGAAGCATCGCTTCCCAAGGTGACCGATACCATCGCAGCCGGTGAGCAAGCCGTGCTTGTTCCTGCTGTGGCCGGTGGCGACCTGCCCTACACCTATGAGTGGCGCGACCAGATGAATCAGGTGGTGGGAACTGACAGCATCCTCACCGTGAAACCCACCCAAAGCTATGCTTACCGCCTGACGGTGACCAGTGCCGACGGACAGACGGCCAAGGCCAAGACAGGAGTGTATGTGGAGGGTGAAACTCTCATGGGTACATTCGAGGACAACTATTTGGCCGACGAGTCGTTCTTCAATGGCGACAATGCCGACGACGAGTTCTACACCGGTTCTTATGCCTTCCAAGTGGGCAACGCCATTTGGCCCGGCAGCACCATTTCGTTCTGGTATGGCTATGCGTTGAGCAACCAAACTTCCACCGAATATAAGGTGCTTGACGACCAGTACCACGCCATTACGGGAGGCGGCATGGAATCGAAGAACTTTGCCATTGCATATCCGAACGGATACGGTGTGCTGGTGACCAATAAGGAAGAAGGCGACACCATTCCGGGCATGTATGTGACCAACACCGCTTATGCTTACAGTAGCATGACGGAGGGCGACGGCTATGCCCGTGCCTTCCGCAAGGGCGATTACCTGAAAGTGACCGCAACCGGCACCACCGCAACCGGCACCACCGCTTCCACCGACTTCTATTTGGGCGATGCACAGGCCGAGCAAGCAGCCGACCGCTATGTGCTCAACACTTGGGAGTGGATTGACCTGCGTCCGCTGGGCAAGGTGAAGAAAGTGACGTTCACCTTCACCGGCACCGATGTGGGCACCTATGGCCTGAACACCCCCACCTACTTTGCGATAGACAACTTCGGCTCGATGCCCATCGCTGCCGAGGCCGAGAAGACCGTGAACTTGGGTGTGAGCGAGATTGACCTTGCCGACCTCTTCGAGCATGCCGATAATGGAGCTACCGAGGTCTACCGCCTTGACAAGCCGCTCACCGATGAGGTGATGGATGTCACGCTGGGCGAAGCCGGCAAGCTCAATGTGAACGGCAAGCAGAACCAAGCCAGCCGCACCGTGCTTGTGGCCATGACCGCCAAGGGTCACACCCAGTGGGTGCGCCTCACCATCAATGTGGACAACAGCACCGCCATTGGCGAGGTGAGCAACGGCCGCACCGTGAGCGAGGTGAAGTATGTGGACGTGATGGGCCGTGTGAGCGACCATCCGTTTGAGGGTGTGAATGTGGTAGTGACCCGTTACAGCGACGGCTCGGTTACCACAGTCAAGGTGAAAAAATAAACTTTTTACACCGAATTATATAGTAACTCTCCCCGAGGGATGCCGCAAAACTTACAGGAGCGGCATCCCTTTTTTCTTTTTTCATGAAGAAAAGTGTGGAGTTCAGAAAAAATGATTACTTTTGCAGCCCCGAAAATCGGGTAGTGGAAAGATTTGGCTGCTTGCAACCACTTCAAAAAATGCTAAAATCGTAGAAGATGGCCACCGCTCCTGTGTGGCATCAAACACCCAACTTTAGCATTTTCCACTCTTTGAATCAATCTCGCCTTTCCGGCTTGCCGGGAGGCATAAAAAGCATTGGAAAATGAAAAATTATCTGTTCACATCAGAATCGGTATCGGAAGGGCACCCCGACAAGGTGGCCGACCAAATCAGCGATGCCATTTTGGACCGTTTCTTGGCCTACGACCCACAGTCGAAGGTGGCCTGCGAAACGCTCGTCACCACAGGGCAAGTAGTGATTGCCGGCGAGGTCAATAGCAAAGCCTACATCGACCTGATGAAGACGGCCCGCGAAGTCATCACGCGCATTGGCTACGACAGCAGTGAGCTGATGTTCGACGGCAATTCGTGTGGCGTGTTCAGCGCGTTGCATGAGCAAAGTCCCGACATTAACCGAGGCGTGGTGCGCGAAAAGCAAGAAGAGCAAGGAGCCGGCGATCAAGGCATGATGTTTGGCTACGCCTGCAACGAAACGCCGGCCCTGATGCCGCTCACGCTCGACTTGTCGCACCGCATCTTGCGCGAGTTGGCCGAGATTCGCCGGCACAGCCGCCTGATGAGCTACCTGCGCCCCGACGCTAAGAGCCAAGTAACGGTGGAATACGATGCCGCCACGCATCGCCCGGTGCGTGTACACACCATCGTGGTGAGCACCCAGCACGACGAGTTCATCCAGCCGGCCGACTCTTCGCGCGAAGCACAACTGGAGGCCGACGGGCAAATGTTGGCCCGCATTCGCGACGACGTGCGCACCATTTTGCTTCCGCGCGTCATCGCCCGGCTGCCACAAGAAGTGCAGGCTCTCTTTGACGACCAGCTCATTTTGCATGTGAACCCCACCGGCAAATTTGTGATAGGTGGCCCTCATGGCGACACGGGGCTGACCGGCCGGAAAATCATTGTCGATACCTATGGCGGTCGCGGAGCGCACGGCGGGGGTGCCTTCAGCGGAAAAGACCCCAGCAAGGTGGATCGCAGCGCGGCCTATGCGGCACGCCACATTGCCAAAAACGCAGTGGCGGCAGGCATAGCCGACGAAATGCTGGTGCAGGTGGCCTATGCCATAGGCGTGGCGCAACCCGTGAGCTTCTTTGTGAACACCTTTGGAACCGGCCATGTGAACCAAAGCGACGCGCAGATTGCTCACATTCTGAACGAAATATTCGACATGCGCCCTGCCGCCATCGAGGAGCGGCTGCACCTGCGGCTGCCCATCTATGAGGAAACTGCCGCCTATGGCCACATGGGGCGCGAACCACGCAAAGTGACCAAATTTTTCCACAGCGACTATGAGGGCGACCGCGCCATCAACGTGGAGCTGTTCACATGGGAAAAGCTCGACTATGTGGAGGTGCTGCGCTCGGCGTTTGCCTTGTGATGCCGCTGCCATGAAGAAACGCACAATGCAAGAAGGCGCGACCATCGTGGTCGCGCCTTCCTAATTCTTTTGCTATGGAAAAATCTCGCTAAAGTCGCTTCACTTCACTGCGCGCGCCGCTGATTAGTGGCGCTGTTTGCGCTTGCGCACCTCATGCCGCGCCGCGCGATAAATTTCCATCAGTTCGTTGGCCATCTCTTCGCGCGAGAAGCGGGCCACGTTTTCTTTGCCTAAGGCGATGAGCTGCTCGCGCCGCGCCTCATCGGTAGTCACGGTGGTGATGGCCTGCACCATGTCGTCCACGTTGTTGGGATCCACAAAGATGGCACCCTCACCGGCAGCCTCTTCCAAGCTCGTGCCACGGGCGGCAATCACCGGGATGCCGCAATTTTGCGCCTCCACCACCGGCAGGCCGAAGCCTTCGTAGTGCGAGGGCACCACCACGGCCTGTGCCATGGCATAGAGCGCGGGCATATCGGCGGCATGGGCACGGCTCACGTGCACCAGCTGCTCGGCCATGTCGCGATGGGCGCAATAACGGCGCACCACCGATTCGTAGTACTCGGTGCGGCGTCCCACCATCACCACATGAATGTTTTTGTCGGTGATGCGCTTGAGAGCGCGCATCACAATGAGCGGGTTTTTATAGGAATGCATGCTGGCCAGCATGAGCAAGTAACGCTTGGGCAAGCGGTAACGCTGGCGCACGGCCTCGCAGTCGGCCTCCAGCACCGGCTCGGCAAAGCGCTTGTCGCACACGGGATAAATCACCCGCACCTTCTCGGCGTCCACGCCAAAATGCTCCACCAAGTCATTTTTGATGCTCTCGCTGATGGCGATAACCGTGTGGGCCGCCTTGCAAGAATGGCGCGTGATGATTTTTTTCATCATGCGCTCCTTAAAGGTGAAATGGCTGGGATAGTGCAAAAAAGCAAGGTCGTGAATGGTCACCACGCCGGCAATGTCGTCTTTGCGGCCGAGGCGCAGGGGAAGTCCCCCCGACACGCCATGAAACACCTCAATGTGATGCCGGCGGGCATCTCGCACCACGCCTCCCATGTGCTGCCACATCCATTGGTTGACCACACCTGCGGGTTGCTTGATGTGCGTGTTGGGGTGCGCCAGAATCGGAGTGATTGAGCCACGGTCATCCACCTCGGGCGTATAAACAAACATCCGTGTATTGGGCGAAAATTCAGATATTGCATCTATCACAGTTCGGCCATAGCTTCCGGTACCAGTATTATTTCGCAGGACGGCATCCGCCCCGTCAATTCCTAAAATCATTCTTTTCGGTGTATTAGTGTATATGATGTTTTAGAGGCTTCTCAAGCAGAAACGTGCCAACAAAGGTAGTATATTTTCATTTACAAACAAAATTAAAACACATAAACTAAAGATTTTTTCACAAAAAAGCGAATGTTTTAGCCACCCACATCAGATTTCCAGCACTTTTGAAGCCACCAAAATTGCTGGAAAAAACTCAAATAAATTTGGCTCTTCTCGCGTTTATTCGTAACTTTGTCGTGTATGACGTGGCTTATCCACGCCGTTTCAGTGAATTATAAGACTATTAACCTTTTACAACCTGATACTGACATGAGAAAAATCGTGGAATGTGTGCCCAATTTCAGCGAAGGGCGCGACATGACTATCATTAACCAAATTACCGAAGTCATCAAAAATGCGCAGGGCGTGACCTTGCTCGACGTGGACCCCGGCGAGGCTACCAACCGCACGGTGGTCACCTTTGTGGGCGAACCCGAAGCCGTGGTCGAAACGGCGTTTCAGGCCGTGAAACGCGCCGGCGAGCTAATTGATATGCGCCAGCACCACGGTGCGCATCCGCGCATGGGTGCCACCGATGTGTGTCCGCTCATTCCGGTGGCTGGCGTCACGCTCGAAGAATGTGCCGGGCTGGCTCGAGCTTTGGCCCAGCGCATCGCCACCGAGCTGGCCATCCCGTGCTATTGCTATGAGGCCGCCGCTTTCACACCCGAACGCCGCAATCTGGCCGTGTGCCGCGAGGGCGAATACGAAGCGCTTGCCGAGAAACTCACCACACAAGGCAAGCAACCCGACTTTGGCCCGATGGAGCTTAATGAGCATGTGGCTCGAACTGGCTGCACAGCCGTGGGTGCCCGCAATTTCTTGATTGCCACCAACTTCAATCTGAACACCACCAGCACACGCCGAGCCAATGCCATCGCCTTCGACGTGCGCGAGAAAGGCCGTCCCGTGCGCGAGGGCAATCCCATCACCGGCACGCCCAAAAAAGATGAGCATGGCCAAGCCATCATGCAGCCCGGCACCCTCAATGGCACAAAAGCCATCGGTTGGTACATCGACGAGTATCACCGCGCACAGGTTTCGATGAACATCACCGACATTGATGCCACCCCGCTGCATGTGGCCTTTGACGAAGTGTGCCGCTGCGCCCAAAACCGCGGCGTGCGCGTGACAGGCACCGAGATTGTGGGGCTTATCCCCAAGCGTACGCTCATCGATGCCGGCAAATATTTCCTTGAAAAGCAGCATCGCAGCACAGGCATTCCCGAAAAAGACATTATCGACATCGCCATTTTCTCGCTGGGGCTTGACGACCTCAAACCCTTCGACCCGCAAGAAAAGGTCATCGAGTTCATGATTGAGCGCGATGAAGTTTTGCAGAAAAAACTGGTTGACCTCACTGTGAAAGGTTTTGCCGAAGAAACCTCTCGCGAATCGCCTGCGCCGGGCGGAGGCACCATCTCGGCCTATATGGGCGCGCTGGGCGCGGCATTAGGCACTATGGTGGCCAATTTGAGCAGCCACAAGCCCGGTTGGGACGACCGCTGGAAGGAATTTGGCGACCAAGCCGTGACCGGACAGGAAGTGATGGAGCGCTTGTTGCATCTGGTGGACGAAGACACCGAGGCGTTCAATCGCATCATGGCCGCCTTTGGCATGCCCAAGGCCACCGAGGCCGACAAGGCCGCCCGCAGCGCGGCCATTCAGGAGGCCACGCTCTATGCCACACAAGTGCCGCTGCGCACTATGCAGGAATCCATGCGCGTGTTCGGCCTGTGCCGGGCCATGGCCACCACGGGCAACCCCAATAGCGTGAGTGATGCCGGAGTGGGTGCCCTCGACGCGCGTGCCGCCGTGCTGGGTGCCGGCATGAATGTGAAAATCAATGCCGCCTCGCTCAAAGACCGCGCTGTGGCCAGTGACCTCGTGGCGCAAGCCAACGAGTTGATAGCCCGCGCCAACGCCGAGGAAGCCGCCATCACACAAATTGTGGAAGATATCATCGCAAAAAACTGACTGCGCCATGACACGAGAAGATTTTTTCAACGAAATAAGAATGGGCATCCCCGACGTGCTGCCGGAGCCCATGCCCTACGACCCCCATATTAACCACGCGCCCAAACGCAAAGACATTCTCAACGATGAGGAGAAACGCTTGGCGCTGCGCAATGCGCTGCGCTACTTCCCCGCCAAGCATCACGCCACGCTGCTGCCTGAATTTGCCGAGGAGCTGCGCCGCTATGGCCGCATCTACATGTATCGCTTGCGGCCACGCTACGAAATGAAGGCACGCTCCATCGACGACTATCCTCACCGCAGCCGGCAAGCCGCAGCCATCATGCTCATGATTCAGAACAACCTTGACAAGGCGGTGGCCCAGCATCCGCACGAATTAATCACCTATGGCGGCAATGGCGCAGTGTTTCAGAATTGGGCGCAATATTGCCTCACCATGAAATATTTGAGCGAGATGACCGATGAACAGACGCTGGTCATGTATAGCGGCCATCCGCTGGGGCTGTTTCCCTCGCACCGCGACGCACCGCGCGTGGTGGTGACCAACGGCATGGTGATACCCAACTATAGCAAACCCGACGACTGGGAACGCCTGAACGCGCTGGGTGTGAGCCAGTATGGGCAAATGACGGCCGGCAGCTACATGTACATCGGGCCGCAAGGCATCGTGCATGGCACCACCATCACCGTGCTCAATGCGGCACGCAAGGTGCTGGGCGAGGAACTGGGCAAACGCATTCCTCTCTTTGTGTCGTCGGGACTGGGAGGCATGAGCGGTGCCCAGCCCAAAGCAGGCAACATTGCCGGCGTGGTGAGCGTGGTGGCCGAAATCAATCCGCTGGCCGCCCGCAAACGCTATGAGCAGGGCTGGGTGGACGAGCTGCACGACAATCTGGACGAACTGATTCCCGCCATTCGCCGCGCCGTGAGCGAGCACCGCACGGTGATCATGGCCTATGTGGGCAATGTGGTGGATTTGTGGGAACGCCTTGCCGATGAAGATATGCGCGTGGACTTGGGCAGCGACCAAACCTCTCTGCACAATCCCTATGCCGGCGGTTACTATCCCGTGGGGCTTACGCTCGATGAGGCCAAAACGATGATGGCCGAGCAACCCGACCGGTTCAAGGAGTGTGTGTTTGAATCGCTGCGCCGGCAGGTGGCCGCCATCAATCGCCTCACAGCCAAAGGAATGTATTTCTTTGACTATGGCAATGCCTTTATGCTGATGGCCAGCCGTGCCGGTGCCGACATCATGCGCGACGATCGCCACTTCCGCTATCCCAGCTATGTGCAAGACATCATGGGACCCATGTTTTTCGACTACGGGTTCGGACCTTTCCGCTGGGTGTGCACATCGGGCAACCCCGACGACTTGGCCGTGACCGACCGCCTTGCCGCCGAGGTACTGGCCGATATGCTCGCCACCGCCCCCGGCGACATTCAGGGGCAGCTGGCCGACAACCTGCACTGGATTCGTGAAGCCGGCAAAAACCATCTTGTGGTAGGCTCGCAGGCGCGCATCCTCTATGCTGATAGCGAGGGACGCACGCGCATCGCGCTGGCTTTCAACGAGGCCATTCGCCGAGGCGAAATCTCGCGGCCTGTGGTGCTGGGGCGCGACCACCACGACGTGAGCGGCACCGACTCTCCCTTCCGTGAAACGAGCAATGTGTACGACGGCAGCCAGTTCTGTGCCGACATGGCCGTACAAAACGTGATAGGCGACTCCTTCCGTGGCGCCACTTGGGTGAGCCTGCACAACGGTGGCGGCGTGGGCTGGGGCGAAGTCATCAATGGCGGTTTTGGCATGGTGATCGACGGCAGCGAAGAGGCCGACCGGCACATACGCCAAATGCTGCTGTGGGATGTGAACAATGGCATCGCACGCCGTGCTTGGGCCCGAAACAGCGGCTCGCTTGAGGCTATTCGCCGCGAGATGCAGCGCACACCGGGCCTGCAAGTCACCCTGCCCAACTTCGTGGACGACAACTTGCTTTCAAATATTTAATGAACCTTCTCCTAAACATACCATTACATTCCTATGAATCATGAGATTAATGCCGAGCATTTGAGCATAGAGCGCATCGGCGAGATTTTGAATGGCGGCCTCCGGCTGCAATTAAGTGCCGATGCCATCGGACGCATTGAGCGCTGCCGCAACTATTTGGAAGAGAAAATAGCGTCGAGCAGCGAACCCGTGTATGGTGTCACCACCGGCTTTGGCTCGCTGTGCAACGTGAGCGTGAGCAACGACCAGTTGAGCCAGCTGCAAGTGAACCTCATCAAGTCGCATGCCTGCGGCGTGGGCGACCGTGTGCCGCGCGAGATTGTAAAAATCATGATGCTGCTCAAAGTGCAGTCGCTCAGCTATGGTTTTTCGGGCTGCAAACTCGACACCGTGCAGCGGCTGGTGGACATGTATAACAACGACATCTGCCCCATCGTCTACCGGCAAGGGTCGTTGGGCGCTTCGGGCGACCTCGTGCCGCTGGCCCACCTGTGCCTGCCGCTGATAGGGCTGGGCGAGGTGGAGCATCATGGTGAAATCCTCAGCGGCGAGGAAATGTTGCGCCGCATGGGCTGGCAACCCATTCACTTGGCTTGCAAAGAAGGCCTTGCGCTGCTCAATGGCACGCAAAACATGAGTGCCTATGCCGTGTGGGCTCTGCTGCATGCCGAGCGATTGAGCGACTGGGCCGACCGCATCGCGGCCATGAGCCTCGATGCCTTCGACGGCCGCATCGAGCCATTCACCGAGGCGGTGCACACCATTCGTCCGCACTACGGCCAGTTGGCCACCGCGCGGCGCATGCGAGAATTGCTTAAAGGCAGCCAGCTCATTGGCTGCTACAAGGCTCATGTGCAAGACCCATACTCCTTCCGCTGCATTCCGCAGGTGCATGGTGCCGTGAAAGACACGTTGCGCTATGTGAAAAGCGTTATCGATACCGAAATCAATAGTGCCACCGACAATCCCACCGTGTGCCCCGACGAAGACCTCATCATCAGTGCCGGCAACTTCCACGGCGAGCCCATCGCTCTGCCCATGGACTTCCTTGCCATAGCCATGAGTGAACTGGCCAACATCAGCGAGCGGCGCATCTATCGCCTTGTGAGCGGCTCGCGCGGCCTGCCCAGCTTCCTCGTGGCCAATCCTGGCCTGAACAGCGGCTTCATGATCACACAATACACTGCCGCCTCGGTGGTGAGCCTCAACAAATCGCTGGCCATGCCGTCGAGCGTGGATAGCATTCCTTCATGCCAAGATCAAGAAGACCTCGTGAGCATGGGTGCCAATGCCGCCCTCAAGCTGCACAGTGTCATTTATAACACCGAACGCGTGCTGGCCATCGAGTTGTTCAACGCCGCGCAGGCGCTCGAGTTCCGCCGCCCGCTCAAATCCTCTCCCGCCATTGAGCAAATGCACGCCGACTTCCGCAAAGTGGTGCCTTTCATCGACGACGATGAGGTGATGTATCCCCACATTGAGTCGGCCATTCAATTCTTGCGCCAATGAAACTGCTGATAAAAAACATAGGCATCCTCGGTGGCATCGACCACGACCATAGCGTCAGGCTGTGTGGCGAGGCCATGCGGCGGTTTGAAACCCTCGCCTCGGCCTATGTGTTGGTGCAAGATGGCGTTTTCTTTGACTTCGGCCCAATGAATCAGCTCGACGAACTGCTGCCTCACATGGGCGATGTGGATGTGGTGGATGCCGGTGGCGGCTGTGTGCTGCCTTCGTGGTGCGACTCGCACACCCATCTGGTGTATGCCGGCAGCCGCGAGCAAGAGTTTGTGGATAAAATCAACGGCTTGAGCTATGCCGAGATTGCGCGGCGGGGTGGCGGCATTCTCAATAGTGCCGACCGCCTGCACCGCATGAGCGAGGACGAACTGTATGAGCAGGCCATGTGCCGCGTGCGCGAAATCATGGCCAAAGGCACCGGTGCCGTGGAAATAAAAAGCGGTTATGGACTGAACACCGCCGATGAGCTGAAAATGTTACGCGTCATCAAGCGCATTGCCGCCACCTCGCCCTTGCGGGTGGTGAGCACTTTTTTGGGAGCGCATGCCGTGGGGCGTGAATATGCCGGTCGCCAGAGCGACTATGTGAACCTTGTGGTGGACGAAATGCTGCCGGCGGTGGCGGCCGAGGGGTTGGCCGACTATGTGGATGTATTTTGCGACGAAGGTTTCTTCACTCCGGCCGAAACGGGCCGCATCCTCAATGCCGCCGCTCGCTATGGACTGCGAGGAAAAATTCATGGGCAAGAATTGGCCGATTCGGGCGGGGTGCAAGTGGCGGTGGAGCATCAAGCCCTCTCGGTTGACCACTTGGAGAGCATGACCGAGGCCGATGTGGCCTTGCTGCGCGAGAGCGACACCATGCCCACGGCTTTGCCGGGCACCTCATTTTTCTTGAACATGCCTTTTGCCCCGGCACGACGCATGATTGATGCCGGTCTGCCTGTGGCCATCGCCAGCGACTACAACCCCGGCTCCACTCCCAGTGGCGACATGAAGTTTGTCGTGTCGCTGGCCTGCATCAAGATGCGGTTGCAGCCGGCCGAAGCTCTCAATGCCGCCACGCTCAACTCGGCCTACGCCATGGGCTTGAGCGATAGCTATGGCTCGATTGCGCTGGGCAAAGTGGCCAACTTTTTCATCACCCGCCCCATCCCAAGCGTGGATTTCATCCCCTACGCCTACACAACCCCCCTCATAGAGCGCGTGTTTTTAGCCGGAAGGGAGGTCTGTCTGCAATCTCAACTCATCACTTAACACCCACATCCATGAATCCTTCTCCTCGCGATGTAAGCCTCGATTTGCTGCGTGTCACAGCCATTGCTATGGTGGTGCTCATGCACTCGCCCATCGCCGGCAGTGCGCTCGGCGCGGTGCTGGCCACCTTGTCCTACCTCACGGCCCCTTGCATCGGTTTGCTTTTAATGGTGAGTGGGGCATTGCTGCTGGGCAACCAATCCGTGGCGAGCGACTTTTTGCGCCGCCGTTTTGGCAAAATTGTGGTGCCCACACTGTTTTGGACGGTGTTTTATCTCGGCGTAAGATACGTAAATACCCCCCCCTCAACGAGTTGCGGCTTCGCGAGATTATCTCCATACCATTCTCGGCGCAAGGGCATGGCGTGCTGTGGTTTATGTACACCCTTGCCGGACTTTACCTCCTCACTCCCATCTTGTCGCGCTGGCTCAGGCAGGCTTCGGCCGGCGAGGTGAGGCTCTACCTCTTTTTGTGGGCGGTCACGCTCACTTTCCCTTACTTGAAATGTTGGCTCAGCATCAATGAGAGCATCACCGGACCCCTCTATTATTTTGCGGGATACGCGGGCTATTTCGTGCTGGGCTATTATGTGACCCGTCACTATCGCTGGCGCCCGTGGCACATGGCGGTGGTCGCTTGCGTCGCGGTGGCGGCTCCCATTGCGGTGCTGATAAGCCCGGTGCGCCTCAATTTCTACGACGTGCTGTGGTATCTCTCGTTGCCCGTGGCTCTCATGACCTTTGCCATCTTCGCCACCTTGCGCCGCTTTGCTCCACGCCGCCCGCTGCCCGGGCTGACGCGTCTCTCCTCGCTCACCTTTGGCATTTATTTCATCCACATCTTCATCATGCGGCAGATAGTGTGGCAGTTGCCCTTCGTGTGCCGGCTGCCCTCACTACTCCAGATTGCCGCCATCTTTGTGATGACTTTCGCTTTGTCGTGGCTGCTCACATGGCTGATTTCCAAGCTCCCCTTCAGCCGTCACATCATAGGTGTCTGACGACGTGCCTCCACAAAAAAATCTCCCCGGCATGAATGCAGATGCCGAGGAGAAAAAGTTTCTGGCAGAGGACGTTCACAATAGCCCTTGCTGCATCGCTGGGCCGCGTTTAGCGGCGACGCTTTTTACTTTTCGATTTAGAGGAGGAAGAACCCTTCGAGGACGATGACCTCGACGTGGCTTTGCTGACATTCGACCGCTTGCTGCTGCTCGAAGCCCTCGTGCTCGTGCCGTTCTTGCTCGGAATAGTGAGGTTGTCGCCCGCTTTAATCTTGTCGCCGCTGAGGCCGTTGGCTTTGCGCAGGGCCTCCACACTCACGCCATTCTTCTCGGCAATCTTGCTCAGCGACTCACCTTTCTGAACGGTGTGTGTGCTGTTTTGCTGCTCACGTGTCGTGCTGCGCTTGCTGCTGCGCGAGTTTTTGTAGGTTTGCTCTTGCGAGTTGCTGTTGCCCTTGCTGCCGCGCTGGGGCTGGCTGTAACGCTCGTTGCGCTGTTTCCACTGGCGCGAGTCGGCCTTGGTGTCATTGGCCTGAGCCACGGCCTCTTGCGACTGGCCGGCAGCCTCGGCCCGTTGCGCGTTGCGCTTGGGGGCGGCAGCCGCTGCCTGCTCTATGCGGTGCACCTCTTCAATCTCGGCTTTCTCCAGCTCTTGCTCGGCCAGTTCGCTGTTCACCGTGTCGGTAGGTGTCACGTTCACGATGCCCTCATAGTCGTTTTCGCTGGGAGCCGGCTCATGATACACGCGCACTTGTTTCTTCGTTTGCACCTTGAGCACTTGGCCACGCTTCAGCTTGCCGCCCTTGATGCCGTTCATGCTCAGAAGCCCTTTGGTGCTCATGCCATAACGGCTGGCAATCGACGCGGCCGTTTCGCCGCGACGCACCTTGTGGTGCTGAGTAACCGTCTTGGTTTCATAGGTATAGGTTCCTTTGCCCGAATTGGCGCTCGCTCCTTTAGGCTCCACCACATCGCGGTGGGCATACAGGTCGGTGCGGTAGGCCACAATGCTGTCCTCGCTCAAAATGTAGCTATATACTTGCTGCGAAGGGAGCGTCAGCGTGTAGGGGCGCGAGTCGCCCGGAATCACATCGTGCCGATATTGCGGATTCAGCACCCTGATTTCCTCAATGGGCATGTTGAGCACATGTGCTATCTGGTTGAAGTTCACACGCCGCGTCACGCTCACCGTGTCGGTGATGAGCGGCTTGCGGGCCATGCCCGGGCTGATGTTATGACGCTTGAAATAGGTCATGATGTAGTTGGCCGCTATAAAGGCCGGCACATAGCCGCGCGTTTCGCGGGGCAGATACCCATAGATGTCCCAAAAATCCTTGCCTTCGCCACCGGCACGCTGCAACGCCTTGTTCACGTTGCCCGGGCCGAAGTTATAGGCGGCGATGGCCAGCGACCAGTCATTATAGATGCTGTATAGGTTTTTCAGATAGATGGCGGCTTTTTCGCTCGAGCGATAGGGGTCGCGACGCTCATCCACGAGCGAGTTCACTTCCAATCCCAGCCCCTTGCCGGTCCCCACCATAAACTGCCACAAGCCGGCAGCGCCGGCGCGGCTCACGGCGTTGGGGTTCAGCGCGCTCTCAATCACCGGCAGATATTTCAGCTCCAGCGGCAGACCCTCTTTCTCCAAAGCCTGCTCAAAGATGGGCATATAGTAGAGGCTCATGCCCAGCATCTCTTCCACAAGGGTGCGGTTGCGCTTCACATAGCGGTCTATGTAGCTGCGCACCACTTGGTTATAAGGCATCTCGATGACCGAGGGTATGGCCTTCAGCCGCTTGATGTATTCCTCTTCGCTCACCTCACCGGCATTCTTGTTCTCCACATCAGCGTCGAGCACGGTGTAGTTCTGCAAATACCAGTTCTTCATCATTTCGTGCGTGTCGGTTTCAAAACTCTCCGGAAACACGATGTCGTTGTCGGTAATCGACTGCTTCATCGTGAGGATATTCTGCTTCGGAGCGGCCCAGCCGGCCATCCCGGCACAAACCACGGCGATGAGGGTTATGAATAAGTGTTTCTTCATATCATGTCGTTTTATAATTCTTAAAATTGAATGGCGCAGCTCAAACCCAGTGTGGGTTTGCGCTGTGCGCCCAAGTCGGGCACCTCCACGGCGGGTGCCACCTGCAGGCTCAAGTCGGGCGAAATGTCGAAGTGAGCCAGCGAGGCGTCCACATAGGCATCCACAAGATTAATCAAATACACCCCCACCATGCTCAAAATGCAAATGTCGCGATAACGCCGGTAGTAGGTCTTCTTGTTTTTGAGCGACTTTTGCAGCCAAGCCATGTCGAGGTCGCTCTCCTGTGTGGTGGGCGGATAAAAGTTCATGTACGACCGCGTGTCGGGGTCGTCGTCCATCGCGTCGCGATAGGCGCGAGTGTAGTCTTTGAGCATGCGGTTGTTCCACGACGTGCCATAGCTCAGGCCCACAAAGGCTCCCACCACGATGGGCAGTTTCCAGTAGCGCCGGTTGTAGGCTTGTCCCAGCCCCGGGCACAGCGCCGAGAGCCACAAGGCGCGGTTGGGGTCGGGGTTGAAGGTGCGCACGCGGCCCAATGCGTTGGGGCGTATGCCCGTGCTGTCGGCCAAAATCTCTATGCCGTCCACCCCCTGCAACGGTTGCGACATGCGCAGCGTGTCGCCCGCCATATCCACCACCGTCACCGCCGTTTGCCGGCTGCTGTCGGGCACGGTCACTGTGGTGCGCTCGCGTCGTGTCGTGGGACGGTCGGTGCTGTCGGGCATCTCACTGCCCGCCGCGGGCAGTGCCACCCCCATCCACAGCAGGCCGGCCAGCAGGCCGGCACCCATGCGTCCTATGACGTGTTGCAGCTTCACGGGTCAGCTCGTTTTCAGGCGGTCAAAGATGGTGATGATTTTCTCCAGCTCGGCCTCGTCGTTAAAGGGAAAGGTGATTTTTCCCTTGCCGTCGGCATTGCAGCTGAATTTCACCGGAAGGCCAAACGACTGGCTCAAATGCCGCTGCATTTGCGTCTGCTCCTTCGAGGTCATGCGTCGGGGGCTGCCGGCGGTGGGTGTGAGCCCCTGCTCGTCGGCCAGCTGATATTGCTTGGCCAGCTGCTCCACTTGCCGCACCGAGAGGCCTTTCTTCAGAATCTCGTTATAGAGCTTCAGCTGCAACGAGGGCTTCTCAATGCTCAGCAGGGCACGGGCGTGGCCCATGTCCACGGCCTTGTCGCGCAGTCCCAGCTGCACTTCGGCCGGCAGCTTGAGCAATCGCAAGAAATTGGCTATCGTGGCGCGGTTTTTGCCTATGCGCTCGCTCAGCCGTTCCTGCGTGAGCTTGTATTGGTCTATCAGCTTGCGAAACGTGAGCGCAATCTCTATGGCATTCAAATCCTCGCGCTGAATGTTCTCTATCAGAGCCATCTCGGTGACCTCGCTGTCGCCTGCGGTGCGCACGTAGGCTGGCACCGTTTCGAGGCCGGCCATCTTGGCGGCGCGATAGCGGCGCTCGCCCGAGATGATTTGATATTGGTTCACTCCCATGCTGCGCAGCGTCAGCGGCTGAATGATTCCTAACTCGCGAATCGACGTGGCCAGCTCCTCAAGGGCTTCTTCGGCAAACGTCGTGCGCGGCTGGTCGGGGTTGGGCGCGATTTGGCTGATGGCAATCTCGTTGATGGCACTCGAGCCGGCCGGCTGAATGTCGTCCATCGAGATGAGTGAGTCAAGCCCACGGCCCAAAGCGTTGCGTTTCTGTTTCATGTGTTCGTCTTTCGGTGATTAATGCGTTTCGTGTGGCACACACAGCGAGCGCGTCAGCGCGTGCCGCGGTCTTTGGCTATCATCTCTTTGGCCAGCTGCATGTGGCTTGTGGCACCACGGCTGCTGGGGTCATACAAGATGGCGGGCAACCCGTGGCTGGGAGCCTCGCTCAGCTTGATGTTGCGCGGAATCACTGTGTTAAACACCATGTCGCCAAAGTGGCTCTTCAGCTCTTCATAAATCTGATTGGCCAAACGCAGGCGAGCGTCATACATCGTCAGCAAGAAACCCTCTATGCGCAGCCCCTGATTCAGTTTAGACTTGATGATGCGCACCGTGTTCAGCAGTTTGCTGATGCCCTCAAGGGCAAAATACTCGGCCTGCACCGGGATAATCACGCTGTCGGCGGCCGTCAGGGCATTCACCGTGATCAAGCCCAGCGAGGGGCTACAGTCAATCAGCACATAGTCGTACTGGTCTTTCACGCCGGCCACGGCACGGCGCAGCACCGTTTCGCGCTGCTCTTTGGTCACAAGCTCCACTTCGGCTCCCACAAGGTCAATGCGCGAGCCCACTATGTTCAGCCCTTCCACACAGGTGGGCACCGCCGCGCTCTGCATCGGATAGTCGTCCACCAAACACTCATAAATCGACGAAGTCATCTGTTTAGGCTCCACGCCAAGCCCCGATGTGGCATTGGCTTGAGGGTCTGCGTCAATCAGCAGCACGCTCTTGCCGTTCATGGCCAGCGATGCCGCAAGATTGATGGCGGTTGTCGTCTTGCCCACGCCACCCTTCTGATTGGCTATTGCTATTGTTTTTCCCATTGGTTTTTTGTCAGTCATGTGTCTTTAGGATTGCAAAGTAAATCCTTTTCCGTGAAACATCGCCGTTTTATATCGTTAAAATCACTGAAATGTTGATAACTTGCCACTTTTGTTAATAACTGCGACCGTGAAACATTGGGGACATACGCTCCCTTCGCGCTCCCGCGTGGCAGGGCTGAATTTTTGGCCCATTGAGCGTCACAGCATCTTTTTTCGTGCAGATTTTGCCTCAAATGATGGCGCATTTCAAAAAAATTACTAACTTTGCCCCGCAAAACAAAGAATCGGGGTGTAGCACAGTTGGTTAGCGCGCCACGTTCGGGACGTGGAGGTCGGAAGTTCGAGTCCTCTCACCCCGACTCTTACAAAGCTGCATGGCACTTGGTCATGCAGCTTTCGTTTTTTCTCTTCCGCTCCTCATTCGGCATTACCCCGAAAATGTTCCTAAAAATCAAGCCATTATGAGCTGAGTGGCTCCGAATTGAATAAGGAAAAACTCAAAACGTCCGTTCAAAACATGCTGAATAACAGCGAATTGTAGCCGCAATTCCACGTCACGTCACCGCCGGACCGATGTGTGGCAAGATGGGGTAGCACCCACGTCCCTTCAAGCGTTACCTTTGCACCGTCAAAAAAAATCACACGATTTATTCACCATCGGGCAGGCGTGCTTGCCCCAAAATCTAAAAACACTATGAAAAATGCTTATCTCGCTTGGATGCAGTGTAGCGAACTGCGACAGAACCGTCAGCGCAACAAACGCTTTGTCTTTGGCGACCAGTGGGCCGACCAATGCACCGACCTTGCCGGCAACACCATCACCGAAAGGCAAAAACTCACTCAGGCGTGCCAAACGCCCCTCACCAACAACCTGCTGCGGCAGCAGC
>JAFVCX010000004.1 GCA_017478855.1 Muribaculaceae bacterium
AGAGGCCGTTGTGTTAGGCGTTGTTGTGCTGGAAAGCGGTAGCGGCGAGGAAGATGCCGCCCACCACCTTAGCACCCATCTCCTCGAGATACTCAACCATGGTGCTGAAACTTTTGCCCTTGGTGATCACATCGTCGAAGATAATCACCTTGCGTCCGTTGAAGAAACGGCGGTCGAACTTCAGGACTTGCACCTTAGAGACCGACTTGCACACCTTGTGCTCGTGGATAGCGAGGCGTTCGCCCTCAACCTTGATGTGCTTGTAGGCGTTAGCCATCTGCGTTGCCTTGCACACCTCTTGAGCGAATTGCTCGTAGCGCATCTGCGTTCTCTCCTCGCTGCTTGCAGGGATGCAGACGAAGGTGCAGTTTTCGAGGTCAGGCATCGACTCGTCGAGTGTTGTGCTGACCCACTGTGCGACCTCGGCAGAGGTGGCGATGTCGCCGTCCTTGAATTTCCACACTTTCTTGCGGATGCCCCAAGCCTTGCCGTCGGCCTGTACTGTGGTGGGGATGTAGGTGTAGCGAGCAGCCATGAAGATGTTGTCGTTGTTCTCGAAAGCGGAAGTGTTTGAAATGTGTACCATAACATAGAAATTTTAAGAGTGAATAATTTTTTATTTACACTGCTTCGTGACGAGCAAAGAGCGAGATTGTCAGCAAGGTTTTCCAGGGCTAAATACTACCCGCAGGGCTGGAGATTTCGGCTGAAACAGAGCTTGACCTTGCATATCGAGCCAAGCCGTAACTTTGCGGTGTAAAAGAAAAAATTACTCTCAAAATTTGTTATGGTACACTCAGGCACGACAATGAACAATGCCACATCGGGCTGCACGCCACACCTGCCACCACTCAGGCGGCAAAGCGCAGGGCACGCAGTGCGGAAATTCAGGCGACAACCGTCAAGCACAGCGGTCGGCGACACCCGACCATGCCCGACCCGAAAACCCTTCGGCGGAATGCCAGAGGAAAGAACCGCGCCGAGCCGTCGCCAAGAGGTGGTCACGCTGATGGGAGCCCACAAGCCACGGTTAAGGGGTGAGCGCGAGAGGGGAGCAAGTTCTAAGATGCCAGTCCGTTCAACCGCCTCTCGACGGTTGCAAGATGATTATGACGATGTGACAAGGGCAAAGGCACGATGGTTAGCGAGGAGATGCGTGCAGGGGGTGACGGCACTCACTGCCACCGCTGCGCAGCAACGCCCCACCATCCACCGAGAGGCTTAGGCGAAATGAAAGAGTGGCGATACCATCCCTGGCACCGCCACTCGAAGTTACTATATAAACGTTGAAACTATCGTTTTGGATTATTCTTCATCCGCTGGTAATGTTCCCATGAGCGGTCGAAGCCTCGCTCACCGTCCATCACCATGAACGACTCAATGCCGTCGGCAAGGCGAGCGTTGAGCTCGTTGATGGCATCGGTCTGCCGCTCCATGGAGGCCGCCACCATCACCATCGACGCGTCTTGCCGGTCGGCGGTGCGCTGCTGGGTGGCAGTCATGTCACCGAGTATCGCACCCTGCCCGATGGCACGAGACACATCTTCGCGAGTGAGCGAACCGACTGTGTTGTTGCGCTGGGCTTGGTCTATCAGACGAAGCACCGGCAGCAACTGGGGATTAGACACAGCGTTATGGTTCGCCACGAACTCGTTGGCGTGCACCACGCCGGCTTCACGGCGGTTGTTCGGGTCACGCGAGGTGAAACCGCCCTCGTAGTAGCCCATCTGCTGTGCCTGGTGCGACTTCTTGATGGTGGCGATTTGCATCATACCTGCCGCTGTTGCCATGGCAGCGGCGATGGGACCAAGGATGTAACCTACCACCGGCACCTGCGCTGCGCTGGCATAAGCATTAATCGCAGCCATTGCTGTCGATGCCACCGCTTGCGCCATCTCGATGACCATAGCGCGTTTATCATACTTGGTCTTGATTTTGGCAATCTCTTTCTCACGTTGTTCCTCCAGTTTCTTCTTTTTTCTTGTCATTGTTGCCGGCAGCATCGATTTGTGCTTTATAATTCTTCTCAACCTTTGCAAGTTCAAGGTCACGGCTCGCATTGGCATAGTCGGTGTAAGACTTTACACCGGCATTCATGACGGCGAAGGCGGCGGCCGCCATGTCGGCGATGCTCTTTAACTTATCGGGCAGTGTGCTGCCCAAGTTCTCGAAGCCCGACTTCCATGTCTCGACGAGCGTGGTGACCATGGTTGCCCACTCCGAGCCTTGACCTTTGATGAGCTCCACAATCTTGTTGTGGTAGTTCTGTGTTATCTGGAACTTGCGCGACTCATAATCTTCCTGCGATATAAGACCTTGCTTGCGAGCATCCTCGAGGGCTTTCATCTGCTTGTCGTAGGTATCCTTGGCATCGTCGAAGTCTTGGTTCTTGGCTTTGGTGCCGGTCTTCGTGTTCACTTCGTCGCGATATTTCTTCTCGATGGCGGCACGAGCTTCCTGGTATTCTTCCTCTTTGAGCAGTTTCTGCTCATAGAGTTGCTTTGCAACAAGCAGTTCTGCATCCATACGAACCTTTGCGCCCTGCTGCGAGTAGATATAAAGCCAAGCCGTCAAGTTTTGCACCAGCTGTTTGCGCTGACGCAATTCCTCCTCTTTGACAGCTTTGTCAAGAGCCTTCTCTGCATCAAGCCACTCTTTTGAGCCCTCCTTGTGTATCTTCATCACCTCCTGAAGGTAGTCAAGTTCAAGTTTAGCCTTACGGTCGTTGAGCCATTGCTGGTTGTGATAAGCCTCCTGATTGTCGGGGTTGTAATACTCCATCTCGGCATCAAGTTTAGCTTGGTCGCGCCGTTGCTGAGCCGCGGCAATTTGTATCTGCGTCAGCTGCTGCTCATGTTTGGTCTTAGCCTCCTCCAGTTTCTTCGCATCCTTGGCGTAGTCATCGCTCTCGGCTTTGCCAAACGCCTCATAGGTGTCAAGGCGAGAGTTCCAAAATTCCTCCTCGATCTTAGCCATGCGGTCAAGATATTCATAATAGCCCAGTTCCCCGGCTTTGTAAAGTTGCAAAGCTTCGGTCTCGGCCTTGGCTCGATCTTCGACCGTATCTTTGAGCGCTTGCTGATATTCTTGCTTGGCGACACGGTCAGC
>JAFVCX010000104.1 GCA_017478855.1 Muribaculaceae bacterium
AAAGCTGGCCGGCGTGACGTTCTCGCCCCGCCTGCAATCGATAGGCGAGCGTGCTTTTTACAACACCGCGCTGACGCGGGTGGAAATTCCCGATCAGGTGAATGCCCTGCCAACCGGCGTGTTTTATTCTTCTCGCCTGAGAAGCGCCCGAATTGGGCGCTCGGTGGCATCGATAGCTACTGATGCTCTCAATGGACCGGCCTTTGAGCATTATGAGGTGGATGAGGCCAATCGCCGCTATTCTATACGTGACGGTATGCTCTTTTCGGCCAGCGGCAAAACGCTTATTTCGCATCCGTGTGCCATGTCTTATTCCAACGAAGAGTTAGAGGGAATTGACACCATCGCCGACTGTGCTTACAAAGGCTGCAATCCGGCATCCACGCTGATCATTCCCGCATCGGTGACGATGGTGCACGAAAACGCCTTTGACGGCTGGAGAAATTTGGTGGAGCTGCGCATCGCAGATGCTAAAACGCCGCTGAAGTTTAACCCCGGTTTTAATGCGGCGAATGTGTTCTATGTGGGACGTGATGTCACTACGCAAAAAAGTGTTCTTCAGCCCGGAAACATGAATATTCTCAAAACCGTGAAGAAACTGGTTATCGGCCCGAACGTGAACCAAGTGCGTGCCAACATGTGGGTGACTCAAACGACCGCCTACGACACGATTGAGGTGCACAACATGACACCTCCAGCGACCAGCCCGTTCTCTGATCAGCAATATGTAGATACCGATCTGCTTGTGCCCGAAGGCAGCAAGGAGGCGTATGAGGCCCATACGACGTGGAAGAAGTTCTGGGTGATTAAGGAAGTGCAGTTCAGTGCGCTGACGGGTGTGGAGGCCACCAAAAAAGTGAGGCGCGTGAGATACTACAACGTGGCCGGAGTGGCTTCGGACGAGGCCTTCGACGGGCTGAACATCGTGGTCACCACCTATACCGACGGCACCAGTACCACCACCAAGATGCTGAAATAGCGCGAAATGAACGGCCGCGTGGCCCGCGATGGCTGCACCGCGCACGAGAGGCTCCGGCACGACCCTGCCGGAGCCTCTCGCATCGCTGCCGGTGATGCCTGCCGCGCCTTTTGCCACCCGATGATTTCGTGGCGGCGAATTTTTTGGAGGTAAAGGGAAATTATGCCGCCACTTATTTTCGCACTTCGAGAAAATGTCGTATATTTGCAGGCTGAAAACTTGTGGATGCGGACGTTTTTTCGCCTTAACCCGTTGTGGGTCAAGAAAAACGTGTGCATGGGCAGGTTGTTATCACGTTATTTTTTGAAATCAATTAAAAACAAATAATTAATCACTCAAGAAATGCAAACTAAAGGTTTTATCAGAGTCATTACCATTGCGCTGATACTGATTTGTGCTTTCTACCTGTCGTTTACCTTTGTGTCGAATCACTATCAGGGTATCGCCGAGCAGAAAGCTCTCGCCGCAGCCGGCCTGAAGACCGCCGACACGTCGAACGACACGTATCGCAACGCGCTCAATGGCTATCTGGACTCTATTGGCAAAAAGAAAGTGTATCTGTGGTATTACACTTTCCAGCAAGTGCGTGAGAAGGAGTTGGGCCTCGGCCTCGACTTGAAAGGTGGTATGAACGTGACACTGCAAATCTCGGTGCCCGACATTCTGCGTGCCCTCTCAGGCAATAACCCCGACAAGAAGTTTAACGAAGCCATTGCCAACGTGGAGAAGAATCAGGCCGCGCAAGAAAACTTCGTGGCCAGCTTCTGCAAGGAATATAAAAACCTTGCCCCGGGTGCCAGCTTGGCGCAAGTGTTCCGCAATGTGGACAAGGTGCGCGAAGACCCCACCGCAAGCGACTCAAAGGTGCAGCGCATCCTTGAAGAAGAGGTGAATGCGATGGTGGACAACTCATATAAAGTGCTGCGCAACCGCATCGACCGCTTTGGTGTGGTGGCTCCCAACATTCAGAAGCTTCAGAGCACCGGCCGCATCTTGCTGGAGCTCCCCGGCATTAAGGAGCCTGAGCGCGTGCGCAAACTGCTTCAGGGTGCCGCAAACCTTGAGTTTTATGAAACCTATACGCTGGCCGACATCGGCGGCGCGCTCAATGCGCTCAACGCGCAGGCACAGGGTAGCGTGGATGTTCCCGCCGCCGCAACCGACAGTGTGGCTGCCGATAGCGCCGCTGTGGCCGCCAAACCGGCCGAAACCACGGCCACGCTGGCCGAGCTGATTGGCTTCCCCATGCTGCTGCAAGGCGGACAGGGCGGCTCGCCGGTGGTGGGTTATGCAACCGCTGCCGACACCGCTGCCGTGAACCGCATCATCAATTCGAATGCCGCTCGCATGACACTGCCCGCCGACCTGAAGCTCGCTTGGACGGTGAAACCGCAGATGACCCTGCAAAATCGCCAAGAGGCTTTCAGCTTGGTGGCTTTGCGCACCGTGAACGGTCAGCCCGTGCTTAATGGCGACGTGGTGACCCGCGCCAGCAGCGAGTTCGACAACCTGCAAGGCCAAGTGGTGTCGATGCGCATGAACAGCGAGGGTGCTCGCCAGTGGTCGCGCATCACCGGTCAGAACATTGGCAAGGCCATTGCCATCGTTCTCGACGACCAAGTGTACTCATATCCCAATGTGAACGCCCAGATTGATGGCGGCAACTCGCAAATCAGCGGCCACTTCTCGGTGGAAGAAGCTAATGACCTTGCCAACGTGCTCGAATCGGGTAAGATGGTGGCACGCGTGAACGTGGCCAGCGAAAGCGTGATTGGCCCCTCGCTGGGTCAGGAATCGATCAATAAGGGTGTCACCTCGTTTATCGTGGCACTGATTCTGCTGGTCATCTTCATGATTTGCACCTACGGCGTGTATGCCGGTAATATTGCCAATTTGGGCTTGGTGCTCAACCTCTTCTTCACGGTGGGTATTCTCGCCTCGTTCCAAACGGTGCTCACCCTGCCGGGCATCGCCGGTATCGTGCTTACGCTTGGTATGGCAGTGGACGCCAATGTGCTTATCTTTGAGCGCATCAAGGAAGAACTTCGCGCCGGCAAGGGCTTGAAGGCCTCGGTGGCCGATGGTTACAAGAATGCGTTCTCGGCCATCTTCGACTCCAACCTCACGACCATCATCACAGGTATCATCCTGATTTTGCTGGGTTCGGGTCCCATCCGCGGCTTCGCCGTCACGCTGGTGATTGGTATTTGCTGCTCGTTCTTCACGGCAGTGTTTGCCACCCGCCTTGTGATGGAGCACTTTGTGAACAAAGGCACCTTTGACAAGATGACCCTCACCACCAACATCACCAAGAACTTGATGCAAAACGTGAAGTTTGACTTCATGGGCAAAGCCAAGAGCACTTGGATGGTGCTGGGTGTTGTGGTTGTGATTATCGCCGCCTTGTTTGGTGTGCGTGGCCTGAACCGTGGCATTGACTTCTCGGGTGGCCGCAACTATGTGGTGCAATTTGACCACGCGGTGTCGACCGAGGCTTTGGAAGGCCAGCTCGCTCCGCTCTTCGACGGCGCTAACGTGAGTGTGATCACCATCGACAACGACACGAAGGTGCGCATCTCTACCAACTATCGCATCAATGACACTGAAGATGGCATCGACGACGAAATCATGGCCAAGCTGTATGACGGCTTGAAGAGTGAATTGGGCGGCATGAGCCAGCAAGACTTCAGCACGTCGAACGAAAGCGTGGGCGTGGTGTCGAGCGAAGTGGTGGGTCCGAGCATCGCAAGCGATATGACTCGCGAGGCTATTTGGGCAGTGTTCTTCTCGCTCATTGCAATGGCACTCTACATCTTGCTGCGCTTCCGCAACGTGGCCTTCTCGCTGGGCGCACTGGCAGCTGTGGCCTTCACCTCGTTTGTGGTGATTGGCTTCTACACGCTGCACGGCTTGTTCCCCTTCTCGATGGAGGTGGACCAAACGTTTATCGCCGCCATCCTGACCGTGATTGGTTATCAGGTGAACGACACGGTGGTGGTGTTTGACCGCGTGCGTGAATACCGTGGCCTCTATCCCAAGCAAGACTTGTTCATCACCTTTAACAACGCATTGTGCAGCACGCTGTCGCGTACGTTGATGACGTCAATCACCACCTTGCTGGTGTTGCTGGTGATGTTCTTCTTGGGCGGCGAGTCGATTCGCAGCTTCATCTTCGCGATGATTCTGGGTGTCATCATTGGTACTTGCGCTTCGCTCTTCGTTGCTTCGCCGGTGGCCTACGCCGTGAGCCGCAAGCAACAGAAGAAGGTGAACAGCAAAAAGTAATATTTTAGCAACGAAAAATCAATTCCATAACTTGCTTACATGGGGAGCGACCCTCTTTGGGCCGCTCCCTACTTTGTGGCGCGGCGAGCTGCACGAGCCGGAGCGGAGTTTGCGGTTGACGGGGGCGTGAGTTTGTGGTAGTGCGGCTTTTTGAATGGCATTGCCTAACGACACTGAGCCGTGTGCACGTGAAAAAAACCAAATAAACTTCGCCCTTCGCTCGCTCGTTTGTTGCGTTGCGACTAAAGTCGCGAAGTTGCTTGCGCTCGGCATAAAAAATGAATGAATTCGTTTTGCCCTGCACCCGTTGATTTGTAACGTTGGCTATGCCGAAGTTGCTCACTCACGGCTTAACAAAGAAAAACGGGTTTTCCTTTGCAAAGCTCTCGTTTATTCGTAACTTTGCGGCTTAAACGACAAAGATAGGCAGTATATTTTTGGAACGATTGATTTGTTGTAAGAGATTGATAATTAGAATTGAATCTTGATGTGATGAAGATATTTTCGATGAACGCCACCGTGATGACTTGCAAAAAAAGCTCTCGCAATAGTATTTTTGCAACATCAAGCCTAACACCCTTCTTCATCAATCAAGAAATTCAAGTTAAAAAAGCAAGGTTTAAGAAACTGCTTTGTACATTCCACAAGTGCTTGTTGCCAAATAGCCGCTTGTGGAATGTTTCATTCGTTTGCTTGAACCCATAGAAAAACGATGAATGTGATGGACAACGTAAGAGATATTCGCATAAGCGACTATAATTATGACCTTCCTGACACCCGCATTGCCAAGCACCCATTGGAGCATCGCGAGCAATGCCGCTTGCTGCTGTGGCAAGGCGGCGAGATAAGCGACCATTACTTCAATGAAGTGCCCGGCTTGCTGCCACAGGACTCGATGCTGGTGTATAACAACACGCGTGTGATTAACGCGCGCCTGCGCTTTCAGAAAGAAACCGGCTCGCTCATTGAGATTTTTTGCCTTGAACCGGTGGCTCCACAAGACTATGCGCTTGTGTTTCAGGCTACGGCCCGATGCACATGGCGTTGCCTTGTGGGCAACAGCAAGCGATGGAAAAGCGGTCAGCTTGAACTGACGTTTGCTGACGCGTCGGGCCGTGAGCTGCGCCTCACGGCCACGAGGGGCAGCCGCCATGGCAACGCTTGGGACATCACCTTTGAGTGGGAAGGGGCCGATGTGACCTTTGCCTCGGTGCTCGAAGCTGTGGGCGAGATTCCCATTCCTCCTTATCTGAACCGAGCCACCGAGAAAAGCGATTCGCAAGATTATCAAACGGTGTATAGCCGCATCGACGGCAGCGTGGCTGCTCCCACCGCCGGCCTGCATTTCACGCAAAACTTGCTGGACGAGTGCGACAAGCGCGGCATTGTGAGGCGCGAGCTCACGCTGCATGTGGGTGCCGGCACATTCCAGCCCGTGAAGAGCGACAGCATAGGCGAGCACGACATGCACTATGAGTTCATTGCCGTGCCGCGTGCGCTCATTAAGGAATTATCCACCACTGCTCGTCCGGTGATTGCTGTGGGGACAACCAGTGTGCGCACGCTGGAGAGCCTGTACTACATAGGCCGGCTGATTCATGACAACCTTGATGTGCAGCCCGAAGAACTGGTGGTAACCCAGTGGATGCCCTATGAAAGCTCGTGTGAACTGACGGCACAAGAGGCACTGACGTGCATTGTGGATTATTTGACCCGCATGAAGCTCAACGACCTTGTGGCTTCAACGCAACTGATGATAGCTCCGGGCTACTGCTACCGCATCGTGCAGGGCATCATCACCAATTTTCACCAGTCGCAATCCACACTGCTCTTGCTGGTGGCGGCATTCACCGGTGCCGACCGCTGGCGTGCCATCTACGACCATGCGCTGGCCGGCGATTACCGATTCTTAAGCTATGGCGACGGTTCTTTGCTGCTCCGCTGATGGTCGATAATTTGGCTGCATTTGTCGCCGGATTGCCATGATTGGTCAATTTTGAGAGCGGTGCGGTTAAACGACCGGCGCGACTTGAAGTCTAAACAACAAACGGAATATTCACCCTTTAAGAGAGATAGCGTTATGAAAACTACTGTAAGAAACATGATGATGAGCTTTGTGCTCGTGGGAGGCCTTCTGTGTGCGGCTCCCGCATCGGCTCAGATGTCGTCGAGTCGTCAACGGTCAGCAACTAATGGCGCAACCATGAATAATAATCGTGAGCGCCCCTCGGCAGCCATGAGTGGCTCTTCGAGCCGGCAATCGGTGTCGACGCAACGGCCTGACAACAACCGAAGTGGTGGAGGCAGCAGCATGCGCCCCGAAAACAACCGCAATAACGGCAACACCGGCCGCAGTGGCAACAGTGCTGGCAATTTGCGCCCCGACAACAACCGCAACGGCAACACCGGCCGCAGTGGCAACAGCGGTGGCAACATGCGCCCCGACAACAACCGCAATAACGGCAGCACAGGCCGCAGTGGTAATAGTGCTGGCAACTTGCGCCCTGACAACAACCGGCCGCGTCCCAATGGAAATGTGCGTTCCGATGACCGCGGTCGCCGTCCGGGAGGAAATGTGGCACCGCGCCCCTATAACTACAACAACCATCCGCACCGCGATGTGTTCCGTGACAATTATGCCCGTCACAACTGGAGCCGTCCGCTGCCCCCTCCCGCTCGCCGCTGGCGTCCTGCTCCTCTGCGCATCTATCGCCCTGTCGTGCCGGTTCACTACCGTCCCTACTATGGGGCACCTGTAATCGACCGCATTTTGGGCCTCGCTTTCGGAACGATCTTTGACGTGTCGCTCGACTATCTGTACAGCAATGGTTACTATATTGACGGTTATGCCAACGATGTGGTCTATCTGCGCGACGTGAGCATGCTTAACCTGATGTGGCCCGATGTAATGCTCTGTTACGACGGAGGTCGACTGATGAACGCGCAATTCGCTTACAGCACGGCCTACAATGACCGTAGCCGTTACAATCGCATCTATCATGACTTGAGCGCAGTGTATGGCCCTCCTGTGAGCGTCGAAGCCGGTATGGCCACTTGGTTTGGCGGCAACACGACTGGATATGTCACATTGAGTCTGGGTTCCGACCGCGGCCGGTTCTACACCACACTCTCGGTGGGATACTGAGAATCTTGAAACGCACAATAAAAATGGCAGCCACTTCACATGGGCTGCCATTTTTTTGTTGACTGAGATTCAGATTAGGCATCGCTCGACTTGATGCGAGTCCACATGGTGTCGATCAGATGCTGATATTCAGCATCGGTGATGCTGCCGTGACCATGCACCATGATTTGATAGGTGACACCACCATAGCTGCGCCTGACATCGGTGTCGCGGATGCCGTTGCGCCGATAAAAATCGTGCCTGCGTTGGCGCATAGCATGACTTGCCAGCCCGGCCGGTGCCTCTCCGGTTTGCTCTGAGGGTTGCTCGATGCTTTCCATGTCGATGACAAAAAGATCGTGGTTATGGCGAGCCAACAACGATTGCAAAATAAGTTGGCCAATGCCTTGTCCTCGCAACGCGGGCTGCACGGCGAAATAGAATCCCCAGCAGAATCGCTCGACCGTGAACGTGTAGGTGAATCCCAAAAGTTGTCCTGAGTCGTCGTCTTGGTAGGCGACAAACTCTACGTCGGATGTTTGTGCCAACTTCATCAAAGCGTCGAACGAGAGCCTTTCCTCCTCCGGAAACGACAACTCATAGAGTGACCGCACTTGCTGAAGTTGGCCAAATTCATTATCGATGACGACTGTGGTCATGCGGGGTTATTGGGCGGAGAACTCATCTTTGCCCACAGCGCACAAGGGGCATACCCAATCTTCGGGCAGATCTTCAAAAGCTGTGCCGGGAGCAATGCCGTTATCGGGATCGCCTACTTCGGGATCATACACATAGCCACACACGTCGCAAACAAATTTCTTCATAGTCATTGATGAATTAAAGGTTAGT
>JAFVCX010000105.1 GCA_017478855.1 Muribaculaceae bacterium
CCCAAGAAGTCGCTCGACACCACTGCGTCCTCAGTGTACCCCAGAATGCCCTTGAGTTCGCCTTCCGAAGCCTCTTTCATGGCCTTGCAGATGTCCTCTTTGGTAGCGGGGTTTTTCAGGTTCACGGTCAGGTCCACCACACTCACGTCCAGAGTGGGCACGCGCATCGAGATACCCGTGAGCTTGCCGTTCAGTTCGGGAATCACTTTGCCCACAGCTTTGGCGGCACCGGTCGACGACGGGATGATGTTGCCGGCTGCTGCGCGGCCACCACGCCAGTCTTTCATCGAGGGGCCGTCCACGGTCTTCTGCGTAGCCGTGGTGGCATGCACGGTGGTCATCAAGCCGTTCTCAATGCCATACTTGTCGTTGAGCACTTTAGCGATGGGAGCGAGGCAGTTGGTGGTGCACGATGCGTTCGACACGATGGTCTGGCCGGCATACTTGTCGGTATTCACGCCACACACAAACATGTCGGCTTGGCGACCGTCTTCACCGGCTTTCGAGGGAGCCGACAGCACCACATACTTGGCGCCTGCCTGCAGGTGCTTCTCAGCCTTGTCCATAGCGAGGAACAGACCGGTCGATTCCACCACATATTCTGCGCCCACTTCGTCCCACTTCAGGTTGGCGGGATCCTTCTCGGCGGTCACGCGAATGCGGTTGCCGTTCACGATCAGCTCGTTCTTCTCGGCGTCCACCTCGATGGTGCCGTTAAACTGGCCGTGCATCGTATCATATTTCAACATATATGCCATGTAGTCCACGGGCAGCAAGTCGTTGATGCCCACCACTTCCACGTCATTCACATTGTTCTGCTCAAAGGTCGAACGGAACACAAAGCGGCCAATGCGGCCAAATCCGTTAATACCGATTTTAATCTTTCCCATATTGAAATTCATTAAAATTATTGATGTAATACTAAATATTTGTCACAAAATTTGTATCTTTGCAAATGCTTCGGTTTTGCACCATGCAAGAGTGAACTCTCGCGGCTCTTGCCGCTCAGTCTTGAAAAAGCGTGGCAAATTTAGTGAAAAAATCTTCATCCGAGGCTATCTGCACCTATAAAAACACACCCTGTTAAGGAAGTTTAATAGTTGCGAACTCGAAATAAGTGATAAGTAATCAAACATATTCATTTCTAAAAAACTAAACCACTATGGGCTTTATTAAAGAATTCAAAGAATTTGCAGTCAAAGGCAATGTAATGGACATGGCTGTGGGTGTCATCATTGGCGGTGCTTTCGGCAAGATCATCACCTCGCTCGTTAACGACATCATCATGCCTCCCATCGCAGCCCTTATGGGCAATGTGGACTTCACCAATCTCACTGTGAAACTCAAAGACGTGCCCGCAAAACTCGACGAGGCAGGCAACGTGATTGAGGAGGCCACCAGCATCGCTTGGAACTACGGCGCCTTTATCCAGAATGTGATTGACTTCCTCATTGTGGCACTCTGCATCTTCTTGATGATTAAGGGCATGAACAAGCTCACCAAGAAAAAAGAAGAAGAGCCGGCTCCCGCTCCCGAACCCACTGCCGAGGAGAAACTGCTCACCGAGATTCGCGACCTGCTCAAGAAAGACTAAGCAGCGGCTCGCGCTCAAAGGCGAAACACGGAGCCGGTCTGGCCACGCATGCAGTGGAGGTGCCCGGCTCCGCTTTTTTGCGCAAAAAAGATTTTTCACTCCAATCACCGCTTAGGCATCATGCCCATCATCTACCTCACAGGATATATGTGCTGCGGCAAGACCACGCTGGGCGAGGCCGTGGCGCGGCTGGCCGGCTGGCGCTTCATCGACCTCGACGATGAGGTGGAGTGGCATTGTGGCCTCTCGGTGACGCAAATCTTCAGCACGCTGGGCGAGGCCCATTTCCGAGCTGTGGAGCGCGAGGTGCTGCGCGGCATCGCCGCGACCGGCGGCACCACCATCGTGGCCTGTGGCGGCGGCACGCCCTGCGACGAGCAAAACCGCCTGCTCATGGCACGCACCGGCCTCACCGTGTGGCTCACCACCGAGGCGTCGCGCATCGCCGCGAGGCTTTGCCTGCCTGAGCACAAGTTCAAGCGCCCCAAGATAGCCGCTTTGCCCGATGATGACGTGCTGCCCTATGTGCGGCGCGAGCTGGCCGCCCGCGAGCCTCACTACCGCACGGCGCGGCTCACCTTCGACTCCACGCGCATCGAGGACGCGCAAGAAACTTTGCTCACGGCCCGACGGCTGCTCGCCCTGCTGCAAAAAGAGTTGTCAAAAACTGACAAAGAATAGGCTGTGGCCGTGGCACGCGGTCACTTGCTCTGCCGCGAAAAAATTGTCAAAAACTGACAAAAACAGAGGAAACCCATCATGAGTTTCCCCTGTCTTCTTTTTTGGAACCTTTCGGACGCGTGAAGAGTGGAGGCGTTACACTCGCTTTCCCAGTAGGGTGGCACTGGTGGCACTCTCCACGAGGCACATCACGCGATCGCCCACTTGTGTGTCGCCGGCAGGAAACACAATCACCTTGTTCTGCTCGGTGCGGCCAAACATGTCGTCGCGTGAACGCTTCGAGTAGCCCTCGACCAGCACCTCAAACGTGCGCCCCACGTCGCGGCGGTTGCTGCACAGCGACAACTCGTTTTGCAGGGCAATCATGCGGTTCAGGCGGGCAATTTTCACCTCTTCGGGCACGTTGTCGGGCAGGTGCTTACTGGCAAACGTGCCGGGACGCTCACTATATTTGAACATGAAGGCCGAGTCGAAGCCCACCTCGCGCATCAGGCTCAAAGTTTCCTCAAAGTCGGCCTCGCTCTCGTCGTGAAATCCGGTGAACACGTCGGTCGAGATGCCGCATTGGGGCATCGCGGCGCGAATGTGCGCTATGCGGTCGAGATACCACTCGCGCGTGTATTTGCGGTTCATCAGCTTCAGCACCTTGTTGCTGCCGCTCTGCACGGGCAGGTGAATGTGCTTGCAGATGTTGTCGTGCCGGGCCATCACGCCAATGATTTCGTCGCTCAAATCCTCCGGATTGCTCGTGGTGAAGCGCACACGCATGGTAGGAGCTTCCTCGGCCACGAGGCTGAGCAGGGCGGCGAGATCCACGGTGGAGCCGTCGGTGTTCCGATAGAGGTAAGAGTTCACGTTCTGTCCCAGCAGGGTCACCTCCTTGAAGCCGCGTGCCTGCAAGTCGCGCAGTTCGTTCAAAATGCTCTCCGGCTCTCGGCTGCGCTCGCGACCGCGGGTGTAGGGCACGATGCAATAGGTGCAAAAGTTGTTGCAGCCGCGCATAATCGAAATGAAGCCGCTCACCTTGTTGCCCCCGATGCGTTGCGGAATCACGTCGCGATAGGTTTCGGTGGTCGAAAGCCGCGTGTCGATGGCTTTTTCGCCAGCCTCGGCGGCCGTGATGAGTTCGGGCAGCGACAGGTAGGAGTCGGGGCCGGCCACCACGTCCACCTCATGGTCGGTGATGAGCACTTGCTGCATGCGCTCGGCCATGCAGCCTATCACGCCCACGATGAGCCGTCGCGCCCGCCGCCGGCGCAGTGCATTCAGCTGGTTCAGGCGCGAGAAGATGCGTTGCTCGGCATTGTCGCGCACCGAGCAGGTGTTGATAAAGATGGCATCGGCCTCATCGAGCGAGTCGGTCGTGTCATATCCGGCCATCTTCATCACGCTGGCCACCACCTCGCTATCGGCCACATTCATCTGGCAGCCATAGGTTTCGATATAGAGGTGCTTGGTGAACTCGCCTTGCGGCGCGGCGTAGGTCAGTTTCATCACTTCACGATGAGCAGATAATAGTTTTTCTTGCCGCGCTGGGCAAGGATGTATTTGTAGTTGAGCAGCATGTCGAGCGAAGCGGGCGCGTTGGGGTCGGTCACCTTTTCCTTGTTCACGCTCACGCCGCCGCCTTGCGTCATCTTGCGCATCTCGCCCTTGCTGGGGAATACCGCGGCATGCTCGGTGAGCAGCTGAATGAGCGGCGTGCCGGCGGCCACCACCTCGCGGCTCACCTCAAACTGGGGCACGCCCTCGAACACCGAGAGCAGCGTGGCCTCGTCGATGCGGTGCAAGATGTCCTTCGCTTGGTTTGAGAACAGGATTTTCGAAGCCTCCACGGCCATTTCATAGTCTTGGGCCGAGTGAACCATCGTGGTGATTTCTTTGGCCAACCGTTTTTGCAGCGGGCGGGCACCCGGATCTTGGGCTTGCTCTTCTTCGAGGGCCGCGATTTCCTCACGGGTCAAGTCGGTGAAAATCTTGATGTAGCGGGCCGCGTCCTCATCGCTCACATTGAGCCAGAACTGATAGAACTTATA
>JAFVCX010000106.1 GCA_017478855.1 Muribaculaceae bacterium
ACACCAGCCTGTCGTAGAAAGCCAAGCAGTCGTGTTCAGTAACGAGCAGATGCTCATAAGGTTGCGGGTAGAAAAAAATGTCGGGGTCAAGCTGCGTTTTGATGTCGAAAGGTGCCGATCCGTTCTCAATGTCGAAATCGATGTATGGGGTGTTCCGTTTTTCGAAATAGGCACGCAGTGCCCGCACATCTTGTTGCCGTTGCTCTTCTTCGTAAGCGATGGTGGGCGATATCACGATGTTCACGTCAAACCGCTCTTCGGCCGCCAAGACTTCATAGAGGTGTTGATACTTCCACATGGGCACGCTCATGGCCAAAATCACCACGCGAGCTTTGCCGCGCTCTTGCACACGCTGCACATAGCGGCGGTGCGAACGCACGACGGCATGGCTTTGATAGAGCCTCACGTAAGCCCATCGTTTTCCTTTCCTCACAAAATCGTTCCAATTCATAGGCTTATTATTGGGTGTAGAACTCAATTAACCGACGCAACGCGCGTTGGCACACGGGACAAAATTCGGGAACCTCGTTGGTTCGCATGCGACAGTCTTGCACTGGGCGATAAACTCCGCGCTCCAAATAGCCGCCGCCTTCAAACACGCCCACTCGCCGCAAAATCACTGTGCTGTCTTGGCTCAATGGTGTGGGAATCGGAGTATCTGCCGGCACCATGTCGGCCCACTTGCTGTTGAAATCATATAAAGTGGTCAAATTGGGCTCCCACGGCTCCACATCGGAGAAGTAATGCGGATCATCGTTGCCATAGGGGTATTCGTCGGCCAGCCCGCCAAAGCTATGGCCAAACTCATGCACCACCACCGGGCGGAAGCGCGAACCGCGCGTGTAGCTCAAGTTATAAGAGTTATAGATGCCCCCGCCACCGTAGTGTTCGGTATTAGCCAGCACAATGATGTGCTCGTAGGGTATCCCTGCCAAGACATCGTGCAGACGCTTCAGGTGCAACGTCGTGAGATAGCGCTTGCTGTAAAACGTGTCGAAATGTGAGCCTAACGCCGTGTTTCTCCACAGGCCGTTTCTGGGGTCGCTCACACCGCTATCGGCAGAAGGTGACTGCACGGCCACGATGTGAAAACGGTCGCGCATGCTCTTGAATGGTTCGTGGCTAAAGAGAGCCTCCATCGCCGTGCGGCAATCGTCAATGAATAGCGGCAACTCGGCTTCAGTGTACCCCTCGGCCACATAAGCGATGTGAATGCAATGTGCAGTGTCGGCAGCCTGTTGCAAAGTGAGGAAAGGCGTGATGTTTCGCTCGCCTTTTGCCGATATGAGGATGTCGGCCGGGCAAACCTGATGGGTCATCGTGGTCATCACTTGGTCGCGATAGTCGGTGAGCGTAACGGTTATGTCGACCGTGTCGCGAGGGTAGGGCACGAGAAAAACGTTTTCAAATGATTTTTGAGTGTGCCGAGCCTCAGCGGTAGCCAGCCATTCTTGAAACAGACTGCTAAATGAGTGCCGATAGATAATCTTGCCATCGCGGTGGCTACGCATCAAAATTTGGCCGTCGCCTTTGCGGGGCACCTCGGCCAATCGCTGCCGCCGGCCATACCAGCGCGGCAAACGGTGCAGGGCATCCACATAGATGCGTTGCATGGATGTGCCGCCCCCAAAGATGTAGTCGAGCCGCAGCGTGGCATCTTCAAAATAGGTGGTGAAATCCTGCGCGTGCATGGCCATGCATGCCGCAAGAAACAAGGCGAGCAGTTTTATTTTTCGTTTCATGATTGAGAAGGATTTACACGTTTTTGTTTTCCACTCATTTGGAGTATCTCAATCCTGATGATTTGCACCCGATGAAAACTGCCGGCCGCATATTTCATGCCCACGACCTTATGCTCGGGTGACAGTTTGTCGATCAGCAGCGAGAGTGCCGCGCGTTTTTCGTCGTCAGGTAGGCCGGTTGTCGCCGTTCCCGAAACGACTATGCTCTCATATTCGGTGGTGAATCGCTCAGGCAACAGGTTCACCCGCCCCACCACGCACAGCGACACCTCGCCATGGGCACCTATGGCATTGAGTTTTCTTCCTTGCGGAGCACAATGGATGTAGATATGTTTTCCACCATCCCACACATGACTTACGGGGATGCCATAGGGTTTCCCCTCGTCGTCAACCATCGAGAGAACCGACCATTCGGCCTCCTTTAACAGTTGCCAAGCGCGTTCTTCGGGTAGCAATCTGTCCTGACGGCGAACATGACTATTATCGAACAATGTATTCATAGGTCACTATTACTGTGTATTTTACAAACGAGATGACGCATGAGATGGCCGCCCCACGTGTTATCATTCACATAATGGAAGCCCGCCGCTTCGTAGAGGCTTCGCGCACCGGGGTTGTCCTGATCAACCAAAAGGCCCACCGCAGGAAGGCGCATCACCCGGGCGCGTTCTTTGGTGGTTTCGAGCAAGCGGGCGGCAATGCCGCGATGGCGATACTCGGGAAGCACGGCAAGGCTGTCGAGGTAGAGTTCTCCGGGTTGCGTTTCATCGCCCATGTGTGAGAGGTCCATATCCAAATATTCATGCGCCATTGCCACGAAGGCGCGCCGCAGCGTGTGCAGTTCCGCCCCGTCGTAGGCCACGGCTGCACCGACAACCTGATTGCCATCGAGAGCCACGAGTGTGTTGCGGTAGCTATACTGACTGTCGTCGCGCAGCACGAGCCGCGTCATCATAGCATAAAAATCATCTAACGTGTGGCGAGAGCCGCAAAAATATCGGCAACAATCGTCACTCATCGCCATCATGATGAGGCGAGCTATGTGGGACGCTTGCTCACTCGTCGCCGCCTGTATGGCCACATTAGGTTGCATTTTTTGATAGGCCAAACGTTCATCGCCATTTGCAAGATGGATAATGCCACAATAGGTGAAGCCCATCTTATCGAGCAGATGACGCATGATGCCGTTGTCACGATGAGTGTCGATGCGCACATTGTCGGTCACTGAAAAAGCATGGCCGACGATGGCATGCAGCACACCACGGCTCGCCGGCGTGCTGGCTATGCGATGAATCACAGCATAAGGTTTTTCCACGTCAATCCACTGCCCGGCATCAATGTGCGCATAAGTGGGTTCTTCTCCCAAAATCATGGCAAAATAGGCCACCGGCGCATTGGTCGCGTCAAGGCACAGATAACCGCACGCATGCTCGATGTCGCGCAGCAATGTGGTTTCGTCGGGATAGCCATTCGTCCATTGGTCGTGATTGCCACTGGCACGCATGATGCCACGTGCTTGGTCACACAGATCCAGAATGAGAGGCAAGTGCTGCCGCCGGGCTTGAATGATTCGCATAAGCTAATTCTTATAATTTTTAGCAACAGTCCATTTTTTGCAGAGGAATATGTTGCCATCGTGCAAAGTTACAGCAAAGCCCATAATGCGCCAAATTTATCTGAACTTTTCCTGAATGAAAAACAAATTAACCCGGCGCAGAAACAGAATTGAACGTTTGTGGCAACTTCAGCGACTTCAGCTTTTCAGAGTTGCCCGCTCTCGGAAAACCCTAAATAAATTTGGTTCGTCACTCGTTTTATTCGTATCTTTGCAGTTTCAAATGAATGAACGATGAGCGTAATGCCAGATTTTTTGATAGAAACAAGCTGGGAAGTCTGCAACAAAGTTGGCGGCATTTATGCAGTATTGTCAACGAAAGCAAAGGCCCTTCATGACCTTTATGGCGATCGCTTGCTCTTTGTGGGTCCCGACTTGTGGACCGCTGACACCACTCCTTCTTGTTTCAAAGAGTCACCACGCACACTGGCCGCATGGCGCAAGCAAGCGGCCGGTCACGGCATTTCGGCACGGGTGGGGCGATGGCAAGTGCCCGGCAAACCTTTGGCCATATTGGTGCAGTTCCGTCACCTGCAAGGCAACATCAACGATGTGTATGCCGAAATGTGGCAGCGATTTGGCGTGGACTCTCTGCATGCCTACGGCGACTATGATGAGGCTTGCGCCTTTGCTGTGGCAGCGGGCAGGCTTATTGAAAATCTGATTTCGTTTTTCGATGCCCGGCGTGTGATTGCTCACTTTGATGAATGGACCACAGGAATGGGATTGCTGCATGTGAAGTCGCACTGTCAGGAGGCCACCACCGTCTTCACCACCCATGCCACCAGCATAGGGCGGAGCATCGCCGGCAACGGGAAGCCTCTCTACGACTACATGAGCGGATATCACGGCGACCAAATGGCCGGTGAGCTGAACATGCAATCGAAACACTCGCTTGAAAAAGCGGCTGCCCAGCAAGCCTCAGTATTCACTACCGTGAGCGAGGTCACAGCCCGCGAATGCGAGCAGTTGCTTGAACGCCGGCCACTTGTGACTCCTAACGGTTTTGAGCCGGGATTTGTACCCAAAGGCAAAAAATTAGAAACAACTCGGCTGGAGGCTCGCAGGCGTCTCTTGGAAGTGGCGAGCTGCCTGACGGGGACAGCCATTGCACAAGACGCATTTCTTATAGCCACCGCCGGCAGGTGTGAGTTTCGCAACAAAGGCATCGATGCCTATTTAGATGGGCTGAACGTGCTGCGCACACTGCTGAGCGAACAAAACACTCAGAGACAAGTTGTCGCATTCGTGCTGGTTCCGTGTTGGGTCAGCCAGCCGAGGGCCGACCTTGAAAAGGCATTGCAACTTCACGAGAGCGAACATTTGGACGAACCCATTGTGACCCACCAACTGCACAATCATGACACGGATGCCATCCTCAACAAGATGCGCACGCTGGGTTTCAATAACGAACCCGACGCCCATTTGCTGGTGATTGACATCCCCTGTTATCTTAATGGTGATGATGGCATTGTCAATTTGAACTATTATGATGTGCTGGCGGGCCTCGATTTGACGGTGTTCCCTTCTTACTATGAACCGTGGGGCTACACTCCTCTTGAGAGTGTTGCCTTTGGAGTGCCCACCATCACCACCAACTTGTCAGGATTCGGACAGTGGGTTTTGGAGCGATTCGGGCACCAGCGAGCCGAGAGCGGCGTGTCGGTCGTTGAGCGCACCGACTCGAATTATAGTGAGGTTGTGCATAACATTGCACATGAAATGCTTGAACACATCGTCATGACCGACGGTGCAAAGCACACTTTGAGACTTGCCGCGAAGCACACGGCGCAGCATGCCGTTTGGAGCAAATTCATCACCTATTATATAGACGCATACAATCAACTTACATAAGGATATGAAATTAAAAGTCAGCAATACAAATGCGCCCCAGTGGCGCAACATGACGGTGCAAACCGAATTGCCCGGAAGTTTGAAAAAACTTGAAGAATTGTCAAAAAACCTGTGGTGGGTGTGGAACAGCGAGGGAAAATCGCTTTTTCACGACTTGGATCGCGACCTGTGGCGAGCAACGGGAGAAAATCCTGTGATGCTGCTGCAAAAAATGAAATCAGAGCGTTTTGAGGAAATCGTGCATGATGCGGAATTAATGAAGCGCATCGACACCGTGTACACCCACTTCAGACAATACATGAGTGTGCCCATGCGCACCGACATCCCTTCAGTGTCTTATTTCAGCATGGAGTATGGCCTGTGCAATGCATTGAAGATTTATTCGGGAGGTTTGGGCATTCTTGCCGGCGACTATATTAAAGAAGCCAGCGACCGCTGCATCGACATGACAGCTGTGGGCTTCCTGTATCGCTATGGCTATTTCACCCAAACGTTATCGATGGATGGCCAGCAGATAGCCAACTACGAGCCTCAGAACTTCAACCAGCTGCCCATTGAGCCACAGCTCGACGAGAATGGCCACCAAATGATTGTGGAAGTGCCTTATCCCGGACGTATCATCTATGCGAATGTGTGGCGCGTGAACGTGGGCCGCATGAAACTCTATTTGCTTGACACCGATTTGGATTTGAATAGCGAGTTCGACCGTCCCATCACCCACAAGCTCTATGGTGGCGACTGGGAAAATCGCATCAAGCAAGAATACCTGCTGGGAATTGGCGGTGTGATTATGCTCAAAAAATTGGGCATTAACCATCAGGTATATCATTGCAATGAGGGCCATGCCGCCTTGCTCAATCTGCAACGCCTTGTGGATTATGTGCAAGACGGAGGGCTGTCATTCAACGAGGCACTCGAAGTGGTGAGGGCTTCATCGCTCTACACTGTGCACACACCCGTGCCTGCCGGCCATGACTACTTTGATGAAGGATTGTTCCATAAATATATGAACGAATTTCCCGCCAAGCTGGGAATCGAATGGGCCGACTTGATGAACATGGGGCGTGAAAATCCTGACACTGCCGACAAATTCTCCATGAGCGTGTTTGCGCTCAACACCACGCAAGAGAGCAATGGTGTGAGTTGGCTGCATGGCGAAGTGTCGAAAAAAATGTTTCAGGGTGTGTGGAAAGGCTATGCCCCCGAAGAGTCACATGTGGGGTATGTGACCAACGGCGTGCACATGCCCACATGGGCCGCCAGCGAGTGGAAAGAGTTCTATGCCCAAACTTTTGGAGCCGATTATCTCGACCGGCAGGACGACGAGGCCACATGGGCACCCATCTTCGATGTACCCGACGAAAAGATTTGGGAACTTCGCATGAGATTGAAGCGCAAATTCATCGATTTTGTGAAACGCGACTTCACGGCCAACTGGCTGAAGAATCAAGGTGACCCATCGCGCATCATGAGCATCGTGGACAAAATCAATCCCAATGCGCTGCTCATTGGTTTCGCAAGGCGTTTTGCCACCTACAAGAGAGCGTACCTGCTCTTCAACGACCTGAACCGACTGGAAAAAATCGTGAACAACGACCAATTCCCCGTGCAATTCATTTATGCAGGCAAGGCTCATCCCGCCGATGGCGCGGGACAAGACCTGATTCGCCGCATCATTGAAGTATCGAAAATGCCACAATTCTTGGGAAAAATCATTTTCCTTGAAAATTATGACATGATTGTGTCGAAACGATTGCTCACAGGTGTGGACATTTGGCTCAATACGCCCACACGTCCACTTGAGGCTTCGGGCACCAGTGGCGAAAAAGCTGAGATGAACGGCCTGCTCAACTTCTCGGTGCGCGACGGCTGGTGGTATGAAGGTTATCGCGAAGGGGCATGATGGGCCTTAACTGACAAGCGCACCTATACCGACCAAACGCAACAAGACAAATTGGACTCGGCCACCATCTATTCAATGCTCGAAAACGAGATAATTCCCTTATACTTTGCCAAAAACAGCAAGGGATATTCACCTGAATGGATTCAATATATCAAAAACTCACTGGGCCGGATTGCCCCCAACTACACCATGTCGCGCATGATTCACGACTACATGCGCAAGTTCTATGTGCCCCAGTCGCAACGTGCGCAGGCGTTGAAAGCCGACAACTACAAACTTGCCCGTGAAATTGTGGCATGGAAAGAACGTGTGGCTTCTTGCTGGGACAACGTGCATCTTGAGGGGAACATCGAATTGAGCGAGAATTTGCACAATGCCACCATTTCCGGCAAAGATGTGGAAGTGACTGTGCGCCTCAACACCGCCGGATTGGGTCGCGACTTGGGAGTGGAAATGATAGTCTATCAAGACATGGACGGCGAAAGCAAGTTCCATCGGGCATACCCCTTCGAAGTGGTGAACCAAGAAGGTGATGTGGTGACTTATCATTTAAAGAAAGACTTGAAATATTCTGGCGTATTCCGCTATGCTTTCCGTGTTTATCCATGGAACAAGAATTTGCCGCACCGTCAAGACTTTGCCTATTTGAAATGGTTCTAAATTTCGCACCACTCATCCGGTGTGCGATTCAAAGCGACAACAATGGATATCAGAATCAAACTCAATCCACAATATGAGCAGCTAAGGCCTTATGTGGAGCATTTGGCCCAAACCGGTGAATTGCATGGTGAAATAGTTCATCGCGGACGAAACTCCCTCTATCGACTCACGGTGGAGGGGGTAGACTTGGTGGTGAAGAGTTTCAGTCACATGACTGTGGCCAATCGCTTCATTTATGCGCACTTGCGCAAAAGCAAAGCCGTACGCAGCTACGACAATGCCGTGCGCATTGCCCAGTTGGGACTGCTCACACCCGATCCTATTGCCAGCATCGACGTGATACAGTATGGCAATTTGCGACGTGGTTATTACATTTGCCGTTATGTGGATGCGCAAAAAACCACGCGTTGGTATGAAAGACCTGACGGAAAGGAACTGGAAACTATTCTTGCCACCTACATCTATGGGTTGCGAAGCATGGGGGTGTGGCATCGCGATTTGAACCCGGGCAACATTTTGCGTGACCGGCAAGGCAATTTGTTCTTGATTGACCTGAATCGCATTTCTTTTGGCAACACCAGCG
>JAFVCX010000107.1 GCA_017478855.1 Muribaculaceae bacterium
AATGCGCGCTTCCACCGTGGGGAGCACTGTCAGGTATTTGGGATAAATTTGCGACGCAATGAGCTCTTGCACTTGACTCATGGTCATGCCGCCCACATGCAACTTGCCCACCAATGGGAATTCTATGCAACCCTCGTTGTCCACAAGGTAGTGATACATGGAGTTGTCTTGGCTGTTCATGCCTGTGGTGTTGACGTTGCCGGCAGCAGTCATGTAACCCGTTTTGTTGAATGGCAAAACGGCATCGGCATCGGGACCGCTAACGTTGATTTGCAGCATGTCGCCGGCCATGACTATGGGTTCTTTCATGCGTGCGGCCGCATCAAGCACGCTTTGCGGCAACTTGTCGGCATCAATGAGATAAGGCACGTCTTTGGTTGTTCGGCACGAGCCCAAAAGTAGCACCATGAGCGCTGCAAGCAGAAGGGGATGGAGTTTCATATAGTTAAAATTAGTGTTCTGTATTACGGACTGCAAAGTTAGTGCAACCAATTTTTATGACAAAATAATTTGTCGAATAAATGCTGCGATAGCCCGAAATTCATTATTTTTGCACCTATGATAAATACAACAGAACGCCACCCGTGGCCACCATTTTTGCCCGCTAACGCACGGCTGCTCATGCTGGGCACATTTCCACCCAAACGCGAAAGATGGAGCATGGAATTTTATTATCCCAATAAGATTAACGACATGTGGCGCGTTATGGGACTTGTGTTTTATGGCAACAAAGATCATTTTTGGGATGAAGGGCACAAAAGATTTAAGCTCGAGCACATTCAAGAGTTCCTCGTGCAGAAGGGCATTGGATTGTGGGATACCGGAATGGCCGTTAGGCGATTGAAGGATAATGCGAGCGACAAATTCCTTGAAATTGTGGAATCCATCGACCTTGGTGCGCTGCTGACCGATGCTCCTTCGATATGCCATGTGGCGACGACGGGCGAGAAGGCCACAGCGGTGGTTGCCGGCATGTCTGGTGTGGCTTTGCCGGCTATGGGAAAATGCGTGGCGTGCAGTATGGATGGGCATGACTTCTCATTATGGCGCATGCCAAGCACTTCGCGTGCCTATCCTTTATCTATTGACAAGAAAGCGGCTTTATATGAATTGATGCTAAGGGCCGTGGGAATTTTATAAAAAGAGATTCCTCACTCAAACCGCATGGTGGTGGTGGGCTGAATGGTGCTGATGATGTAGCTCGGACCTAATAGCGTCACATAGGAAATGACAAGGATGCCCACATTCAATGCGATGAGCGCCGAAACCGATAAGCTGATGGGCACATAAGGCATGTAATAGGCACTGGGGTCGAGATGAATGATGTGGAAGTGGCGTTGCACAAGGGCAAGACCAACGCCAATTACATTGCCCCACAACAGGGCGCGAAGCATGAGTTTCCCCGTCAAGAAAATGAAGATGCGCCTAATAGATGAGTTGGTGGCTCCCATCGATTTGAGCAGACCTATCATGCGGATGCGTTCAAGCACCACCATTAGCAGGGCCGCAATCAGTGTGAATCCCGAAACGATGATCATCAGCACAAGGATGACGGCAACATTCATGTTGAGCATATCGAGCCAAGCGAAAAACGCGGCATTGTTTTGGGTCGTGTTGCTTACGGCATGCAATGTGTTGCCTTGAAACAGGCAGGTGTGCCGGGCTAGGGTGGAGTAGAGGTGGTAGGCATCGGCGCTCGCATGACTTGCGTCTTTTAGATTGATGCCCACATAATGGCCTTCGTCTGATTTCCAGCCGTTAACCGATTGAATTTGGGCAATGTTTCCCAGCATAATTTCATTATCGAAGTTGTCGAAATCGGTGTTTACAATGCCCACGATGTGTGAGTTGCGCACCTTGATTTTGTCTTCGATGAAATAGGTGAGTATATGATCACCAGCATGCAGATGAAGCTTGTCGGCCACCGAGCGTGAGATGACCACCTCGGATATGGGTGCCGAATTTTCAAAGCTGGGCAGCCGTCCATCAACGAGGTGTGAATCCAAGAAACTCCAGTCATAACCGGCATCCACGCCACGATATATGATGCCCTCAAAGTCGCTGTCGGTCTTGAGGATGGCCGGTTGATCGGCAATGACACTCATGCTTGCAATGCGTGAGAGCAGGGCAGAGTCGCCATTCAACGCCTCTTTGATGGGCAACCCTCTCACCGTGAGATAATTGTCGTCGACTCCCAGAGCGGCATTCGACACCTTGATGTGGGCATCGAGGCCATACACTTTATGAGTTATTTCATCTTTGAACCCAATTACCACTGCCACCGAAAGAATCATGACCACAATGGCGAGCACAATTCCGGCAAGGGCAACGCTCAAACTGGGACTGGCCTGTTGGGGCGTCGTGGGGTCGCCGTTAGCGTCCAGCTTTAAGCGTTGAGCAATGAATAATTCTGCGTTCATGAGGTGTTGATTTTTTGCAAAAGTACAGAAAAATTGACACAGATTCTCAATAATAATATTAATTTTGCACGTTTATTGCCGAAAAGACCTGCATAAGAAATGGAACTGCTAAAAAATATCATATTGGTCATCATCGCACCCAAAGTAGGGTGGGAGGATGTGAATATGTCGGGCATCTCCACGCAACGATTGCTGCAACAGGCTTTTTATCCGCTGCTTGCCGTGTTGGCCATCACCTCATTTTTTCCTATGGTGTACGACTCGACTCTCACGGTTTCGATGTCGCTTGTGCGAGCCATCATCAAGTTTTCGGCTTTTTTCTTTAGCTACTTCATCGTCCATTATTTGCTTGCGGGATTCTATCCTGAGCTGGTGAAGACAAAAGGGGCCATCACGCGCCTTGATGACTACATTCTATATCCTCTTATTTATTTGGTGCTGCTGGGCATCATTGAGAATGTGCTGCCCATTGATTTTACGCCCATATTTTTCCTGATGCTTTATTTGGCGTGGATATGCTATCGTGGCGCAGACTATATGGGGCTTGTGGGCGAGAAGAAAACGAAGTTCATCATCATTTCAACCGCCTTGCTGATATTTGTCCCTGCCACAATCAAATACTTGCTGGGTATAGTTATTGCAAAATAAAAGAGAACAACCATGTCAAACAACATTAATATCAAAAATCGCAAAGCCAGTTTTGACTATGAGATTATAGAAACATTCACAGCTGGCATAGTTCTAACCGGAACTGAGATCAAGTCAATCCGGCAAGGAAAGGCGGGCCTGACCGACACTTATTGCATGGTGGAAAACCGTGAGGTGTGGGTAAAAAATATGTATGTGGCCGAATATTCGTTTGGGTCATACAACAATCATGCTTCGCACCGTGATCGCAAACTGCTCATGAATCGCAAGGAAATCAACCGAATAGCAAAAGCGGCCGAGCAGCCGGGCTATTCGATTGTGCCGCTGCGTGTGTTCTTGAACGAGCGTGGACTGGCCAAGATTGTGATTGCGATTGCGCGAGGCAAGAAACTCTACGACAAGCGACAAGCCATCAGGGAGCGTGAAGACAAGCGCAACCTTGACCGAATATTCAAGCGATAAACCAATCACGACAACGTGGCGCGCTGACTTTTGCGTACATGAGAATTACGCGCATGTGTCGTGCGATGAAATTTACTCTCTGGAGAATGATTTCCGAGGATAGGTTTCAAATAGCAGTCAAAACAATAACTGAATTCCACTAACACCATCGGGACGGATGTGTAGGTGTAAGCCATAATTGACTTGGTTCTGCACCAGCAGAAAAAGCCAGTTTTGCGCCATAATGGGCATTATGTTAAATAGAAATTCGCAGAATAGAAATTTAAATGAAAGTGTCAGCAAGGCCGCCCCTCCTATCGAGTTGTCGAATTTCGACAACTCGGCACACCCTATTTCTATCGTGTTGTCATACAAATTGAAGAGAACGCAATAAATGCAATTTCTGAATCATTATAGCTACGGAATTGTAACTGTAATGCGAATTTAGCATTGTCAGGTTCGTGTTAGCGTGGTTTTTTTGATGAGAATATTTTTATGAGGTTAGGTTGCGATGAATCAAAAAAATCTATGTAAATTTGTAGAATAAATGTTGCGGAGCAAGTTTGCAGAGAAAACTTTTGAGCTTCGCTGTAATTGTTTTATGGCATGAAAACTTATCTTGTGACTGGAGCCGCAGGCTTTATTGGTTGTAATTTTGTGAAATATGTGTTGCGTCGCTATACTGATGACATTAAGGTTGTGATTGTGGACGCGCTCACTTATGCCGGCAATCCGATTTCAATCAAGGATGAAATCGAAAATGACGTCCGTGTGACGTTTGTGCATGGCAATATCACCGACTCTGCGCTTATCGCCAGTCTGCTGAATGAATATGACGTTGATTATGTGGTGAATTTTGCCGCAGAAAGCCATGTGGATCGCAGCATTGAGGATCCCAAACTGTTTTTTGAAACCAATGTGATGGGTACACAGAACATGCTTGAGTGTGCTCGAAGTGCATGGTTTGTGGGCAAAGATGAGCAAGGACGCAGATGCTATTGTCCGGGTAAAAAATATCTGCAAATATCAACAGATGAGGTGTATGGCTCTCTTTCAAAGGACTTTACAGAACCGCAGGCATTGCCGTTGACGCCCGATGTGGAGCACGTGGTGGGAAATCGCACCGATTTGCACACCTATGGCCGTAGGTTTTTCACAGAGGACACACCATTGGCTCCCCGCTCGCCCTACTCTGCCAGCAAAGCCAGTGCCGACCTTATTGCAATGGCATATTACGAAACTTTCGGCTTGCCGGTAAACATCACCCGTTGCAGCAACAACTATGGGCCATATCATTTTCCTGAAAAATTGATTCCTCTCGTGATTAAAAACATATTAGAGGGACGCAGGTTGCCTGTGTATGGCAAGGGAGAGAATGTGCGCGACTGGTTGTATGTGGAAGACCATTGCAAGGCCATCGACCTTGTGCTGCGCCGCGGAAAAGTGGGCGAAGTATATAACGTGGGTGGTTTTAATGAGGAAAGCAACATCAACATTGTGCGCCTAATCATTAGCTCTATTGCCCGCATCATGCGCGAAGAACCGCAATTCCAACAGTTATTAAAGGGCGATGTGGCCGATGTGAACGACTCGCTGATCGATTTCGTGGCCGATAGGCCGGGCCATGACATGCGTTATGCCATTGACCCCTCCAAAATTGCTCGCGAATTGGGCTGGTACCCTGAAACCTCTTTTGTGGAGGGTATTGAGAAGACGATACGGTGGAACCTTGAGCATCAAGATTGGGTGCGCAGCGTGACCAGTGGAGAGTATCAGCAATATTATAGCCGCATGTATGGCAATCGTTAAACGATAATATAAAAGTTCATGAAAGGAATTGTTTTGGCCGGAGGCTCGGGCACGCGATTATACCCTGCCACGAAGGGAATCTCAAAGCAGCTGATTCCCATCTATGACAAACCGATGGTGTACTACCCTATCTCGGTGCTTATGCTTGCAGGCATCCGCGAGATCTTGGTGATCTCCACACCACACGACTTGCCTGCTTTTAAGCGCTTGCTCGGCTCGGGCCATGAGTTGGGTGTTGAATTCCATTATGCGGAGCAGCCTCGTCCCGAAGGGCTTGCCCAAGCGTTTCTCATCGGTCGGGATTTCATTGGTGATGATAGTGTGTGCCTGGTGCTTGGCGACATCATCTTTTATGGCCAAAGTTTCACGAGCATGCTCATGAATGCTGTGACGCAGACCGATGCAGAGGCATGCGCTACCCTATTCGCCTATGCTGTTAAAGACCCGAACCGCTTTGGCGTGGTGGAGTTTGATGCCAACCACGAAGCCATCAGCATCGAGGAAAAGCCGGCGCAACCACGGTCGAACTATGCGGTGACGGGACTATACTTCTATCCTAATGATGTGGTGCGCGTGGCTCAGGAAATTAAGCCCTCAAGCCGAGGAGAACTGGAGATCACGACCGTCAATCAAGTATTCTTGCAGCAAAAACGCGTAAAAGTTCAGACGTTAGGCCGCGGTTTTGCATGGCTCGATACGGGCACTGCCGAGAGCATGCTTGATGCCTCCAACTTCATTCAAACCATAGAAACGATGCAAGGGGTGCAGGTGGCGGCACTTGAGGAGATCGCTTTTAGAAAAGGCTGGATAGATGCCACACAGCTCACTGAGCTTGCAATGCCCATGCAAAAAAATCATTACGGACAAAATCTGTTAGCGTTGGCTCAAAATGGTAAATAATTGGCCAAACCTCATCACCCTTCCGCGCGTGACTGACCCACGAGGCAATTTGTCGTTTGTGGAAGGCGGACAGCATGCACCGTTCGATATTAAGCGTGCCTATTGGATATATGATGTGCCCGGAGGCATGCACCGCGATGGCCACGCATTTCGCCGGCAGCATGAGCTGATTATTGCCCTATCGGGCAGCTTTGACGTGGTGCTGCACGATGGTACGAGTGAAACGCGTTACCACTTGGCTCGGAGTTATTATGCGCTGTATGTTCCTCCCATGACTTGGCGCAAAATTGACAACTTCTCGACCAACTCGGTCGTATATGTGTTGTCGAGCGAGTTGTATGACCCGGACGATTATATTGAAGACTTCAACGAATTTCAGGACATTAAGAAACAAACGTGCCATGATGAATAATGATCCACATGCCGCCAGCCGAGTGAGTGAGTGTCGCCTCATTACGCTCGATAAGCATCATCATGCCAACGGCAATCTGACCGTGGTGCAAAATGGAACATCCATTCCATTTGACATTGCGCGCACGTTCTATTTATATGATATACCTGCCGGTGAGTCGCGAGGTGGCCATTCGCACCATTCACTTAAGCAGTTTCTTGTGGCAATAAGCGGTTGTTTTGATGTGACCGTCGATGATGGAGTGCAGCAAAAAACTTTCACATTGAAACGGCCTTTTGAGGGACTTTTGGTTGAACCGGGCATTTGGAGTGTATTGAGCAATTTCTCGGCAGGGGCGGTTTGTTTGTGTTTGGCAAGCGAACCTTTTGATGAAAGCGATTATGTGCGCAATTACGATGACTTTCTCAGTTTAACAAAAAACAAACGCGTCAGCCCATGAAACTAAAGTATCCTTTTCTTGATCTTGCGAAAGTGCATAAGCCTATGGCACAAGAACTCAAGCAGGCTGCGGCAAGTGTGATTGATTCAGGTCGCTTTTTGTTTGGAGAGCAAACGCGCTTGCTCGAGAGTGAATTGGCTTCGTTGTGTGGAACCAAACATTGCATTGCTGTGAGCAATGGTTTGGATGCTTTAAGACTCATTATCCGAGCTTACAAAGAATTGGGTTTCCTTCGTGATGGCGATGGTGTGGTGGTTCCTGCTAACACCTATGTGGCTTCGTTGTTGTCAATTTCTGACAATTCACTGAAACCCATATTGTGCGATGTCGATTCACAAACCATGTGTTTTGCCCCCGAAGAACTTGAGCGGATTGTTAGACGTGGTTGTGTCAAAGCTATTATGGTCGTGCATCTCTATGGTATGCCCATGTGGAATGAGCAGATTTTGAATTTGGCGCATGAGCACAATTTGCTCGTGATTGAAGACAATGCGCAGGCTATAGGGGCGCAGGCTTCGGTGGCGGGCGTGCAAGGAACATGCATAACGACGGGAGGTTTGGGACATGCGGCTGGAGTGAGTTTCTACCCTACCAAGAACTTGGGCGCACTGGGCGATGCCGGAGCTGTGACGACAAATAGTGATGAGTTGGCCACAGCAGTACGCGCTCTTGCAAACTACGGAAGTGACCGTCGATACCATAACATCTATTGCGGCTTGAATTGTAGGATGGATGAAATGCAGGCGGCGCTTCTGCGAGTGAAGTTGAAGTATCTTTCAGAGGAAACCGGTCGCCGATGTTTAGTTGCCGATGCATATTCGCGGCACATCTGCCATCCACTTGTTAAAACGCCTTCAGCTGATGAAAAAAGATGCGCCCCCGTGTGGCATCAGTATGTGATTCGTGTGGATGGCGGCAAGCGCGATGCCTTGCGCAACTACCTTGCGGAAAATGGTGTGGGCACCGACATTCACTATGCCACCCCACCCCACATGCAGCCCTGCTATCAAGATTTGGAACACGCGCCGCTACCGGTGACCGAGCAATTGGCCAGCGAGGTGGTGAGTCTGCCCATCGCATATCCTATGGATGGGGCCAGCGCTTATGAGATTGCGCAAATCATCAATGGGTTTCCTTGTGAGTAAATCATATGCAAAAATTCGGCTAAAAATGCAATTAATCATTATAAATATGCTATAATAATTAATTGATGTTAATTTGCTGGTTTTTTTGCTCAAAAATTATGTTGTATAACATATTCTTGTTACCTTTGCAGTGGTTTTCATGGTATTAGTTTTTAAGGTTATGGAAATCCAGACGTCGTGATGATGACTGCGCATTTCAGAACAATTAGTATTTAAGGTTTATGTTAATGGTATTAGAAGGTTAATTAGTTAAGCAATCCCCGACGTGAGTCGTGGATTTTTTTGTGCATGAATGTGCACTAAAAAGAATGCCGGATGAACTTGAGTTTATCCGGCATTCTTTTGTTTCGTTTGATCAGTTATCAGAATCTGAAGCCGATGGTGGCCGATATCCGATTGTTATGGAAATTCACTTTGTCCTTCACGGTTGGCAAATCATTGATGCCCGGGAACAGGTGATAGTTGTTCTGGGCGTATTTATGCACATAGGCCATGTCGAAGTAAACGTTTTTGTAGTGATAGCCAAAACCACAAGTTATGTTTTGAGTGCTGCGGTCGTAGGTATAGGCTGCACTGCTGCCACTTACGTACACGTCAACCTGATCATCTTGCACCTCATCTTTAGTGCTGCTTGTCTGATAGCTGTAACCGGCTCGCAGGCTCCATGAAGGATTAATGCGATATTCACCACCCAAGCGAATGATATGCGAGGGTTGCAGGTAGTTCTTGATGTCCTCGGTCGTGTAATCAAGTTCTCCCACATTGTCTTCTACACGGATGTTGTCATTGGCCACATATTCATAATCTGCACTGATAATGCCTTTAGTGCCAATCACGCCCGCCATGCTTGCGACCATGCGCCATGGGGTGCGAACCTTATAATCAATCACTTCTTCGGGAGTTTCATCGTTGAGTGAATACACATCGCTGTTCATAGGTGCGAATTGAGCGCTCAGGGCTGTAAAGTAGCGACTCTTGATGTCGTAGTAGGTGGGAGTGTGAAAAGCAAGTCCCAAGCGGAATTCATTCACGGGTTTCACGATTACACCAAATTTGAAATTATATCCCGTGCCGGTGGTGCGCTGGCCATTGACGAGGCCGAAGTCAACATTGCCGTCGACCAGAGTGGCCGTGGCATCATCGGGACGATTATACACCTCTGTGCCCTCAAGCGACTCACCATAATACTGGCTGTATTCATTAAGCAGGTCAATCACGCCGACACCAATTCCCCAATACACGGTATTCTTAATGTTGCCACCAATGTTGAGGCTAAACTCGTCGGTATGGCCACGTTCAATCATTTCATATTCGCCGTCGCCATGCACCCCGTTAAAGCCGAGTCCGGCAAAACGTGTTCCCTCGTTGTTGGTGGGTAAAATCAAATAGTTGTTGTAGGCCAATATTTGATTCCATTGTGCCGGCGAGTTGTAGCTGTTGAAATCAGATACGACGGCCTGCTGTGACATCGCTTTATCGGCAATGTAGTTGGTGAGGCTGGTGGGCAAGTCATACACTATTCCACGGTAGCGCCGGTCATAGGAATTCAGCCGGCTGTAGCTAAAACCAAAGTTGAAGTTGGGCATCGTTGTGCTGTTGAGCTTAACGGCTCCCACATAACCAAAGTTGTTAACATTAAATTTTGTTTCATTTTTAGTTACCGTTGATGACGATGCTCGGTTGGCATCAAGGCTTAGTGTGAGGCCAAGATCACTGCTGCGATACACTCCGATTCCTCCCGGATTCTGGTTGAGGGCAGAAATGTCGCCTCCCAATGCGCCAAACGCGCCCGCCATCTACATGAAACGAGAGGTGCCTCGCAGTTCGGTTTGCGACAGCCGCAGGTCTTCAAAGGCATATTCTGTGGTGTTTTGAGCATAGGCGGCGATCGAGGCTCCCAGCATCAATGCACATAATTTGAGTTTCTTCATTGCTATAGGTTTTATTTTAGTTGTTTATGATATTGAATGAGCTGCAAGTCCAAGTCATGCTCTTATGACGAGAAACTTGCAGCTCGTCAATTTGTTCGATGTGATACCAAGAGTCACAGTTTCACAGTTCTGGCAAATCAGTGTCGTCTGCCGCCACCACCGCTACTGCTGCCTCCACCGCTGCTTCGGCTACTGCCGCCGCCACTATATCCACCACCACCGCTATAGCTACCGCCACTGCTGCGTGAAGGTGAATAACTGCGCGAAGAGCTGCTCGAAGAGCGACTGCTGCTGCCATAGCTTGAACTGGAGCTGCGGTTGCGCATGCTGCCATTGCTCATGGCGCCGCTGTTTGAACGTGGCGTTTGCGTGGTGCTGCTAATCGTGCTGGGGCGCTGGCGAGATCCCATGGCACCGCTTGAAATGTTGCCTATGGTGGAGCTGGGACGTGTGCGACCATTGCTCATAGTACCTGTGCGCGAAACTCCGGTGCGACCGGTGCGATTGTCTACCGTGGAAACACCTCTGCGTCCAGCCATCGATGAGCTGTTGTTAGTAAGACTACGCTTGGCCACACCGCTCAGCAGGCTGCGATTGTCGCCGGGACGACGATAGAAGTTGCTGCGTCCGTATCCACCCACACTATAATGATTGGGACCGAAGCCACCTCCGTGCCACATGTGCGGACCGTGTCCCCAAGGACGAGCCCATGAATCATACCAGCTGTATCGCCAGCCCCAATTCCAACCATAGAAATAGGGGTCATGCCAGCCATACCAGCCCCAGCTCCAAGAGGGACGGAAGAAAGGATCATAATAGATGCCAAACATGGAACCATACCATGGGTCATACCAGTAATTGCCATAACCAAACCCCCAGCGTGCGCGAGGATAGTAGCCGTAATAGTAGTCATAGGGACTGACTACAGTCACGTTCACATCAAAACCGCTCGTGTCGTCATAATATACTTCAACCAGCTCGGCATCGTTGCTTGCCACTACCACATCGGGATTGTAGAAACGCTCGATGAGCCGGGTGTTGGAAAACACATAGCTTGAGTCACCCTCATAAAGAGTGCTGTCGGCAGTGATTTCGCTGTCGGGCAAACGGCGATTATATTCATCCACATCACGTTCTGCCTGATAGTTTTTTGAAACAATCACCTTGTATTTTGCCGGGACATTAGTCGCAGTGCTCTTCTTGACGGTTTCCACTTTCTTGGTCTCCGTCTTTACTGTGGTGGCCTTTGAGCCATCATAGTAAATGTCATCATAATCCTGTGCTTGGATTACGGTGCTGACGCCCAGTGTCAGGACACCCATCAGTGATAAAACTCTTAATTTCATTGCTTATGATTTTAGATAAGTTAATGTCGAAATCAAACGTCACTTTATTAGACCTTTTGGTCGTCTTAAAGTTTAATTGCGCCGCAAGTTATGAATTAAATCTCATAACATCGTTGCAATTAATGCAAAAAAATGCAAATAAGCCCGAATGGACACTTGTCGGTTTGTCATTAAAGCGATTTGCAAAAAACGTGCCAACTTTTCCCAAAACGAAAAAGTGGAATGCGTTTTTCAATAAAAAACGTCCAAACTGGGCAACTTCGTGGATTTTTCGCCGCTACTTTCAGCGTTTTTTCCACGGTTTTAACAGACGCTTGATTTTCCGTTTGTAGAAGTGCCAATGCTCATAACGCGCCCTCGATTCAACCACTTTTTTAGCAAAATCGGTAGGTTTGCTGTCACCTCGCGCAGTGGCATAGGCAGTGGCGAGAGCTCGCACTTGCTCTTCGTCGTGATCCATCTGGCAGATGTTTGTGATGGTGGCGCTC
>JAFVCX010000108.1 GCA_017478855.1 Muribaculaceae bacterium
GATGTTGTACACTCTACATGAATGTTATTTGACGGAGTATGGTATTATAGCTCGTTTTTTGGATATGGCATTTTTTCAAGCTCTCATAAAAAAGAGCGGAGATACGCATATGCGTATCTCCGCTTAAAAGTTATTTGCTTGAATTTTTTTATTCAGCAGCGGGGGCTTCTTCGCCTGCTTCTTGTGCAGGTGCATTTTCGGCCACCACATCAAAGGGGATCTCGGCCGAAACCTCTTTGTGCAACTTCACGGTTGCCACATAAGAGCCAACTTGCTTCACTGCCTCTTTCACATTGATGATCTTGCGGTCGATCTCATAGCCCAGATTGCTGAGAGCTTCTGCAATCTGAATATTGCCAACAGAACCAAAGATGGTGCCGGTTTCGCTCACCTTTGCGGGAATGGTGAGTTTCAGGCCTTGCAACTTGGCAGCAACGGCCTCTGCATCGGCCTTAATCTTGGCCAACTTGTGAGCGCGTTGACGCAGGTTCTCGGTCAGCACTTTCAGAGCCGAGGGCGTGGCGAGGATAGCCTTGCCTTGAGGGATGAGGTAATTGCGGCCATAACCATTTTTTACCTCCACAACGTCGTCCTTGTATCCAAGGTTAGCAACGTCTTCTTTTAATATAATCTTCATAAGTTGTTTTCGTTAGTCTAAAATGATTATTTCATCAAGTCGGTAACAAAGGGCAGCAATGCCAAGTGGCGAGCGCGTTTCACGGCTTTAGCCACACGACGCTGATACTTCAGCGAAGTGCCGGTGATGCGACGCGGCAAAATTTTGCCTTGCTCATTGAGGAATTTCTTCAAAAATTCGGGATCTTTGTAGTCGATATACTTGATGCCACTTCTTTTGAAACGGCAATATTTTTTCTTACGCTTGTCGACCGACAGCGGAGTAAGATAACGGATTTCGCTTTGAGTCTGTGCCATAGTTTTTTCCTCCTTCATGTTTATTCGTTAGTAACTTCAGCGACGGGAGCCTCGGCAGGTTCCTCGGTTGGCTTCTGCTCGGCAGCAGCTTTCTTGTTGCGACGCTTCACAGCATACTCGGCAGCATATTTGTCGAGATGGAAAGTGAGGAAGCGAATCACGCGCTCGTCGCGACGATAAGCGGTTTCGAGCTTGGCTGCGATTGTGGGTTCGGCCTCAAACTCAAGCAGGTTGTAAAATCCGGTAGTTTTTTTCTGGATAGGATATGCGAGTTTGCGCAATCCCCAGTTCTCCTCGTTCACGATGGTTGCACCGTTGTCGGTGAGTACCGTCTTGAACTTTTCTACCGCTTCCTTCATCTGGTCGTCAGATAAAACGGGAGTCAAAATGAAAACGGTTTCGTACTTATTCATAATACGGTTAAAATTAATTGATTAATAGATTTCGCTTAAAAAGCGGTGCAAAATTACAAAAAAACCTTCATTCTTTGGGCCTCAGCTAAAAAAGAATGGAGATGATATCACATTTTTTAACAATATTTGCCTCAATCGGTTGCCGTCATCAGGCCATTTGGAAACAACAGACCACTAATTGCCCTTGCTCACATAGTCAATGACCTTGATAATCTCTTCTTTGGGATACAGTCCCACGATGGCTTGCGGGGCTTCACCCACCGGGCAGATGAGAAGCATAGGAATGCTCGAAATCTTAAGTTGCCGGGCCAATTCCTTATTGTCGTCAATGTCGATACTGAAAAAATCCACGTTGGGCATTTCTGCCGCCAACTCTTTAAGGATGGGAGCCAGCCGGCGACAGGGACCACACCATGTGGCGTTGAAATCAACCACAGTGACTTGCTTGTTTTTATACTGCCAGTTGTCCGCACTATCGCGTTGAGCGATGTTTTGGTAAAAATCGCGTTGCGAAATTTCTTGCACAGTTCTTGCTGGCGATTGGGCTTGCGTGTGGCAAGCAAGACAGAATGCGAATAAACAGAGTAAAAGAACAATCTTTTTCATGTCGGTTTCTTAATTTGATAGATGTTATTGATGCTGGGGACGCAGCAGGTCGTTGACCGTCTTTACCGGATTGAAAGTGCTGATGGGAACTTCAACAAATAGAGTGATCCAATCACTCATAGCTCCATTCCACAAACCGGGCAACTCAAGGGCTTTGATTTCGGTGCCATTTACTGACTTGAGGCTGATGAGTCCCGTATTTGGGTCAACAAATTTCTTGAGGTCGAATTTGTTGCCACGATAATCTTTTATGTAACACACAAGATCCACCGGGTTAAAATGAGTGCCACTTTTCATTAGCGACACAGCTCGGCTGTCGTTCTCATTGATTTGAGCCGCTTCAAGAATTTGCGGAGAAAAACTGCCATCAGGATTTTGAGCTAAATAGGGGCCTCCGCCCGGTTCACCCTCGTTGCGCACCATTCCACACACGCGCAATGGCCGATTGAATTTCTTGCGCAGATAGGCTGCGAGTTCTTCGTCGTTCATTTGCGCGGTCTCCTCGTGACGAGTGCACAATTCATTTTCCAGATAGGAGAGCATGACCTGCAAACGCGAGCGCTCACATGTGTGCTCAAGCTCTTGCAAGTAGCTCGAAACTTGCTGCTGCACAGCTGTGAGATAACCGGCAATGATTTTTTTGTAGTGAGTGGTGTCGTTGCGCAGGTGCGCGGGAACAACGTTGTCGATGTTCTTGATGAAGATGACATCAGCCTCCTGTTCGTTGAGGTTCTCAATCAAGGCTCCATGCCCGGCGGGCCGGAACAAGAGTTGTCCGTTTTGGTCGCGATAGGGTGTGTCATCGGTGTTGACGGCAATCGTGTCGGTAGCTGGTTTTTGCTCCGACATGGTGATGCGGTAGTTCACACCCCACACCTGCTCATAGTGAGGAACAACTTGGTCTAATAACCGTTCAAATTCCCTGCGATGCTCGGGCGAAACGGTGAAGTGCAAGTTCGCTTGTCGTTGCAAGTCGGCGGCATATTGCGCACCTTCTTCGAGGTGCTCTTCAACGGGCGTGTGTGGTTTTCCCGAAGGGCCCCGATGAAATTTCAGCAATCCTTTGGGCAACGCGCCATAGTCAAGCCCATCTTTGCCAAGGAGCGCTGTGATGATGTCGGCATATCGACTTTTGCGCACCAATTCGTCCACCCCGCAGGCGTGCAGCCGCTGGCATGCCTCATTGAGCGACGGATAAAAGGCAAATTGATGAATGCCATCGAAAAAGGTGGTTTCAAATTCGGTTTCGGGCGCTTGTTTTCCATTGCTCACGAAGGCAAACAGATTCTTAAACATTCGGCTCGCAGCTCCCGATGCCGGCACAAACTTCTCAATGGTGCCGTTGAATGTTTTCCATTGGCGCAAATAGTGCAGCTCCTCCTTTGGCGTGAGCACCTTAATGCCTTTGCCCGGACGGGCGGCATCGGCAATTTGCAATTCGGGAAATCCTGTTTTGAAACGTTCAATTTGCCCATGGACGGTTTCGGCAGTGACGTTTCTTTTCTCAAACAATCGTAAGTCTTGTGGAGTAAACATATTTCGATGTAGGTTTCTGTTTCTGGATGTGTAAAGTTTGTCAAAGGTAAGCATTTTTTGCCGATTTGCTTGTAATGTAAACAAAGAAAAACTAATTTTGCTCCTCAAATTCATTTTGGCATGACAAATGACCCTTCATTTCTGTTGCAGCAACTTGACTCTTTGAGCCAAGAATTGAAAGCTGTCCTCGGTGTTCACGACGGCGACGAGGATGCGCGTCGTGTGCGTGCCCTCATTCATGCCGCAGCGCAAGATGGCGAGGAGAAAACCGATATATATGGCTTTAACCCGGCAGCTCATCAGTTGGGCACGGCATTGCTGTTGTGCCGGCTGATTGCCCCCGACCGCAACATGGCTGTGGCCACGGTGCTCTACGGATTGTGCAAAAATGAAGATTTTAATGCTGCCGATGTGGCGCGCGGCTGGGGCGATGATGTGGCGAAACTCATGCAAGGCTTGTTGCGCGTGTCGCAGCTCTATGATAAGCGAGCTGCCGTGCGTGATGAAAATTTTCAAAAACTGCTTCTTGCTTTTGCCGATGATATTCGTGTCATCATCATCATGATTGTGGACCGATTGTGGCTGATGCGTGCCATTAACCACAGTGAGGATGCGCAGCTCATCACTGACATTTCACAGGAATCTCGCTATCTTTATGCGCCGTTGGCTCATCGCTTAGGACTATATGCCATTAAATCAGAGCTTGAAGATCTTTCGCTTAAATACCTTAACCGCAATGCATATCGACAGATAGCCGACAAGCTGCATGAAACAAAAGAAACTCGCGACGCTTATGTGGCGCGTTTCATCGCGCCCATTAGAAAAGCGTTAGAAGTTTCCAGATTGAATTTCGAGATAAAAGGACGCACAAAATCCATCAATAGCATCTGGAACAAGATGCGCAAACAGGGAGTGGATTTGAATGGCATGTATGATTTATTCGCCATCAGAATCATTATTGACACCGAGAACGAGTGGGAAAAGCGGGATTGCTGGGTGGCTTACTCAATAGTAACCGACATCTACACGGCCAACACCGCGCGATTAAAAGATTGGATAACAATACCCAAAAGCAATGGATATGAGTCGCTCCACATCACGGTGAAAGGACCGGAGGACAAATGGGTAGAAGTGCAAATCCGCACCAAGCGAATGGATGAGGTGGCCGAGCGTGGTTTGGCCGCACACTGGAAATATAAAGGAATCAAGAGCGAAGGCGACCTCGACATGTGGATGAACAGTGTACGCGAAGTGCTTGAAGCTGGCAGTGAGGGACAAATGGAGCTTATTAGAAACATGAACACCAACATATACGACAAAGAAGTGTTTGTGTTCACCCCAAAAGGCGATTTGTTCAAATTGCCATTGGGAGCCACGGTACTCGATTTTGCCTTTGCCATCCACACCAAGGTGGGATGCAGTTGCGCCGGTGCCATCATCGATGGAAAGAACCAACGCCTCTATTATCGCTTAAAGAGTGGCGATACGGTGGAAGTGCTCACCTCGTCCAATCAGAGTCCCAAGCTCGACTGGCTCAATCATGTGGTCACCTCAAAGGCTCGCAATAAGATCAGGCAGGCCGTGAACGAAGTGCGCATGCGGCAAGCCGACATGGGCAAAGAGCTTTTGCACAGACGATTTAAAAACCGCAAATTAGAGATTGACGAAGCTACACTTTCCCGTTCACTAAAGCGTTTGGGCTTCAAGACCATGACCGATTTTCTTGTGGCTGTGCATGACGAGAGAATCGATGTGAATGCGGTCATTCAGGCTTATGAAGAGCAGGTGTCAAGGCAAGAAGAGGGGAGTGGTGCGGCACCGCAAGGTGCCGCGCAAGACTTTGTGTTGCGTGATGTGCCCGGCAAAGATGAAAACCACCACGACGATATTCTTGTGATAGGCGATGATGTGAAAGGCATCAATTATCGCTTGTCGAAGTGCTGCAATCCTATTTTTGGCGACAAGATTTTAGGTTTTGTGGCCAGCGATGGAGCCATAAAGATTCATCGTGCTGATTGCGGAAACGTGAAGCATCTGCGCGATCGTTACCCTTATCGCATGATTAAGACGGCTTGGTCGGGAAAAATTGGCGCGCAGTTTGCCGCCACACTACGGGTGGTGGGCAAGGACGACATTGGCATTGTGGCTAATATCACCTCGGTGATCAATAAAAGCACCGACGCGCAGTTGCGCAGTATCAACATCCAATCGCAAGGAAACATGTTCGAAGGATTTCTTGTGGTGGGCGTGAGCAGTATTGCCTTGCTTGACGAGCTGATCGGCAAAATCAAATCGCTGCGCGGTGTGCACGAAGTTTCGCGCCGCACGAATTGATTGTGTGATTCCTCTTATATTATAATAAGGTGAAAGAATCCGCATCACGCCATGCGGGGAATTTTTCCCGGAATTGAAGCAGGGCGTCGGGTCGCAACTCGGCCTCTATAACAGCTCCATCAGTGCGCTGGCCAATGATTTTCCCCTTAAAGTCGATAACGAAGGAGCTTCCCTCGCCATATTCCACACCCGAAGAGTCTGTCCCGCTGCGGTTCACACCGCACACGTAACACTCATTCTCAAGGGCACGTGCAATGAGCAGTTGTTTCCATGCCTGCTGGCGCGAGTGGGGCCAATTGGCCACCACAATCAGCACATCGTAAGCATTGTTCACATTGCGGCAGAATACGGGAAACCGCAGGTCGTAGCACACAATCAGTTTCACATTGAAGCCGCGGAACCTAATCACCGGTGCTTGTGTGAAGCCGGCCTTGTACACCTTGTCTTCGCCTCCAAAGGCAAACAGATGTTTCTTATCATAAAATGTGTCCTCGCCATTGGGCTCAATGAAAAAAGCGCGGTTATAAATCTGCCCCGCTGTGCTTGCCATGAAACTGCCGGCAAACGCCACATGATATTGTTTGGCAAGCTCGTGCAGGGCGCGAATGGTGGCACCCGTGTTTCGCTCGGCCAAGAGCGCGGCCTGCTCACGGTCGCTCGTGATGAATCCCGTTGAGAAGAGCTCAGGAAGAATCACGAGGTCTGTTCCATCGGGCAGATTTCGCATGTTTTGCTGAAGGCGTGACAAATTGGCATCTTTATCGCCCCAAATCACATTTTCTTCAATGAGGGCTACTTTTAGGTTGCGTGACAGCATGAGTGCGATTTTTTTTAGGGTTTCAAATTATAAGCCCGTGGTGAATTTTTGAGGATAGCGACCCACGCGCTGGCTATAATATTCTTTAATAGCCACCAAGTCGGCCTCGACATCTCCTCCGGGCGTGAAGATCTTGTCGATGCACGCCACACGCTGGGCATAATCAATATAGGCGAGAACAATGGGCACCTGAGCTTCTCTGGCAATATGCAGAAACCCTTTGTGCCAATGGGGATTGCGGCTGCGCGTGCCTTCGGGGGTGACGGCAACCCATAGGCGCTCACTGCGTTGGAACGCATTCACTACACTGTCGGTGACGTTGGTGTGAGTGCCTTGCTTCACGGGGATGCCGCCCAGTGCGCGCATGAGGTGGCCCACTGGGAAGAAAAACCAAGTGTCTTTCATCAGGAAGGAGGCCCTCATGCCCGCAGAGCGTATCGCTAGCTCGCCCACCACAAAATCCCAATTACTGGTGTGGGGAGCGACGCATATCACACATCGAGGTGTTTCGGGTATGTTCACTCGGAACGACCATCCCGCGGGTTTCAGCATCCAGCCGGCAAGGTTCATAATAGTGTCGCTTATGCCTGTTTTTTAGGCAGCAAGGCATTCATTTTGCTTGCGATTTTTTCCGACTCCGCACGGAAAAACGCAGTGAGTTCTTGCTCTTGAAGTTTATTGAATTTGTTGCCCACGCGTTTGAGTGCGGTGGCTTGCAGAATGGCGATGTCAATCACAATGCCGTCCCACTGGGCACGAGCCTCATCGGTGGTCGCGAGAAGTTGTTGGGCCATGATGCACTCGCTGGCCATTTCGCCACAAGAATTTTGAATCGCTTTTTTCAGTTGTCGTTTGTTAGCCATATTCTTATATATTAATAATAATGAGTAATCGTTGTGTCATGACTTGACATATAACGAACAAAATTACTATAAATTTGCGATATGACGGCACTTTTGTATCAACAAAGCATGAGAAATCAGAGAAAAAACGAAAAAATAAAGAAAAATTTGCTCAATTAAAAAAATGATACTAATTTTGCACCGCAATTAAGCAACTGGTGATATCGTCTAGTGGTCTAGGACGCCGCCCTCTCACGGCGGAAACCAGGGTTCGAGTCCCTGTTTCACTACAAAATTAATTGGTGATATCGTCTAGTGGTCTAGGACGCCGCCCTCTCACGGCGGAAACCAGGGTTCGAGTCCCTGTTTCACTACTAACAAAGCGGCCGAGGTGAGCATCTCGGCCGCTTTGTTGTTGCATGCGTGATGACAGTTTGATGGGATGACTGACAATTTGTCGCAGCAAAGCATGGTGGCACGAAATGTGCTTACAAATGAATGTGCTCGCAAAAGCCATGCGAGCCAAACGAATGATTTTAACTTACTAAAAAATAAGATTATGAACATTAAACCACTATCAGACAGAGTTCTTATCGAACCCGCAAAGGCCGAAGAAGTTGTGGGCGGCATCATTATCCCCGACACCGCAAAAGAGAAACCCCTGAAAGGGACTGTTAAAGCCGTGGGCAATGGAACGAAAGACGAAGAAATGATTGTTAAGCCGGGCGACACCGTGCTTTATGGCAAATATGCCGGTACAGAGATTGAAATTGATGGTGAAAAATTGCTGATGATGCGCCAAAGCGACATCTTGGCAATCGTTGAAGCATAACATTAAGATACAAATAAAGAACGATTATGGCAAAGATTATCAAATTCGATATTAAGGCTCGCGAAGAGCTGAAGAAAGGTGTTGACCAGTTAAGCAATGCCGTGAAGGTCACGTTGGGGCCTAAAGGTCGCAATGTGATTGTTGACAAAAAATATGGCGCGCCACACATCACCAAGGATGGTGTGACTGTGGCTCGTGAAGTGGAGCTTGATGACGAGTTCCAAAACATTGGCGCACAACTCGTGAAAGAAGTTGCGTCGAAAACCAACGATGACGCTGGCGATGGCACCACCACGGCAACCGTGTTGGCGCAAGCCATCGTGACCGAAGGACTGAAAAATGTGGCCGCCGGTGCTAACCCCATGGACGTGAAGCGAGGCATCGACAAGGCCGTGCGTGTAGTTGTCGACAGCATCAAGGCTCAGTCGCAAGAAGTGGGCGACGATTTGGAAAAAATCAAGAATGTGGCTCGCGTGAGTGCCAACAATGATGATGAAATTGGTCAGCTCATCGCCGATGCTATGAAGCGCGTGAAAAAAGACGGCGTTATCACCGTTGAAGAAGCTAAAGGCACAGCTACAAGCGTCGATGTCGTAGAAGGCATGCAATTTGACCGCGGCTATATTTCACCCTATTTTGTGACCAATGCCGAGAAAATGGAGTGCGAAATGGACAAACCCTTCATTTTGCTCTACGACAAGAAAATATCTGGCCTAAAAGAGATTCTTCCTTTGCTGCAGAGCGCAGTGCAACAGCACCGTCCCATGCTGATCATCGCTGAGGACGTGGATGACGAGGGTCTTGCATCACTGGTGGTGAACCGTCTGCGTGGCTCACTCGAAGTGTGCGCTGTGAAAGCTCCGGGTTATGGCGACCGCCGCAAAGAAATGCTCGAAGACATTGCCATCTTGACGGGTGGTGTGGTCATAAGTGAAGAAAAAGGCTTGAACCTTGAAGGTGCCACGCTCGACATGCTGGGAACGGCAGAAAAGATCACCGTCAGCAAAGAAAACACTACCATTGTGAATGGTGCTGGCGACAAACAAGCCATTGCCGACCGCGTGGCTCAAATTCGCACTCAAATTGATTCGACCAAGTCAACCTATGACAAGGAGAAACTGCAAGAGCGTTTGGCCAAGTTGGCAGGTGGTGTAGCCGTAATCTCCGTGGGCGCACCCAGCGCGGTTGAAATGAAGGAGAAAAAAGACCGTGTTGATGACGCATTGAGCGCAACTCGCGCTGCTGTGGCCGAGGGCATTGTTCCCGGTGGTGGCGTGGCCTACATTCGCACGATTGATGCTCTCGAAAATCTGAAGGGTGACAACGATGATGAAACCACGGGTATTCACATCATTCGTCGCGCCATTGAAGAGCCTCTGCGTCAAATCGTTAACAATGCCGGCCTTGAAGGTGCAGTCATTGTTGATAAGGTGCGCAAGGGCACTGGCGACTATGGTTACAACGCTCGCGCCGACCGTTTTGAGAATCTCTTCGAAACGGGTGTGATCGACCCGGCAAAGGTTGCCCGTGTGGCTCTTGAAAACGCGGCTTCGATTGCAGGCATGTTCCTCACGACTGAATGCGTGATCGCCGAGAAGAAAGAACCCGAACCCGCAGCTCCTGCTGCTCCCGGAATGGGTGGAATGGGCGGCATGATGTAAAAGCATATTCATTTCGCTTGAAAAATAATCATACTAAGCTCGGTCTTTATGGCCGGGCTTAATTGTTGTGTGTAGTCAGGTATCGGGCCACAATAAATGGCCATCATTGCCGTTATATAAGATGGCGAAACAAGGGCCTTTGTGGCTGGGTTTCGCATCGCGAAATGAAAAAATAATTGCAAGGTCAAATTATTTTTCTTAATTTTGCATGTCTTATCCCTAACTTATCTGTATGGAAGAAGTGCGGGAAAGAGGCGAATTTTAAGTTTTTGTTTCGGTAATAATTTGGATTTCAATGTTTTGCATGAAATTCAAAGCCCCAAAGGAATAAACTTTTGTGACTGATAATGGACGGCATTTCTACCGTTGTCAACAATAATAATATGACCCAACCGCAATGGTTTGCCATGCGGGCTACTTACCACCGAGAGGTTTCGGTGAAATCGATGCTCGAAGAAGCGGGCATCAGCTGCTACTTGCCCATGCAGCACCAAATCAAGCTGTCGCATGGTCGCAAAATGCGCGTGATGAAGCCGCTGGTAAGCAGTCTGTTGTTTGTGCATTGTGACAAAGAGCGGCTGCAGTCATTCAAGTCGCGCTTGCCACAATTGCAATACATGACCATGCAGACGGGGCAACAGCGCAAGCCCATTATTGTGCCCGACCGGCAGATGAGCGACTTTATGAGGGTCGTTGACAGTCATAGCGACGACCTCAAATATTTCAGTCCCGAAGAACTGTGTGTGACAAGCGGTATGAAAGTAAGAGTCCATGGAGGCTCGTTCGATGGACTAGAGGGCAGACTTGTGGGTGCGAGAGGCCGTCGCAACCGTCGCATTGTGGTGTCGATTGATGGTGTCGTGTCGGTTTCGGTCGAAGTCGGCGATGCCGAGTTAATTGAAGTGTTGTCATGAAACAAGTGCTGCTTAACACCACATGGATTACTCTCATTATTTCCATCCTGTTGGAATTTTGGGTGATTAAGTGGTCGTATAAGCATGATCTTTATGACAAACCCAACGACCGGAAAATCCATACCGAGAAAATACCTCGACTTGGCGGCATCGCGTTTTTCCCTATTTTGTGCTTGGCGCTGATGGCGCTGGTGCTCAAGTCTTGGCCCGCAGGACGCATTATCGATTTGCTGCGAGATAGCACCACAGAAATCATTGCGCTCATGGCGGCCTCATGCGTAATATTTGTCTATGGATTGTTCGACGATTTTGTGAGCGTGCGTTATCGCAACAAATTCTTCGGCCAAGCTGTTGCAGCATTAATCTTGTCCTATAATGGCATTTGTGTGAGCAACCTGCATGGACTTTTGGGCTTGGGCGAACTGCCCATTTGGGCGAGTTGGCCACTGGCTGTGTTTGCTGTGATTTTCATTATCAATGCTATTAACTTTATTGATGGAATTGACGGCTTGGCATCCACCCTATGTGGAATGGCCTTGCTTTACTATATGCTCGCATTCATCATAGGCCACCAGTTTATGCATGCCGTGTTGGCCCTGATTGTGCTGCTCTCGCTGCTGCCGTTCCTATATTTTAACTTGCTGGGCAATGTGCGCAAGCGCACAAAAGTGTTTATGGGCGATGCCGGATCCATGTTCTTGGGACTTATGCTCGCATATCTGGGCTTTAAGCTAAACAGCATGGAGCTGCGAGGAGGGCTTGAGCACTACAATCAGTTTGCCCTTGCTTTCGCGCCGGTGGCGTTCCCATGCTTCGATGTGCTGCGAGTGGTATTCAGCCGTGTTCAATCCGGCCACAATCCCTTTGCGGCCGACAAAAATCACATACACCACAGAATCATGGCTGCCGGAGTGGGGCAGCACGGCACGCTTGTGCTCGTGAATGCCATGTCGCTTGTGTTGGCCACTTTCATCGTGCTTGCATCGAGTTGTCTTAATTTGACAACATTGCTGATTCTGTCGATTCTCGTGTGGATGGCCATTTATTATGTGGTACTCAAATTGATTCATAAAAAAACATCATAAAATGACAAAAACAAACACTATTCTGATCGCGTCGTTACTCCTGTTCTTGGCGGGATGCAATCGAAAGGCACTGGAGTATTTTCCTGACGTACCCACCGGGGCTTCATTCGCGAAGCCGGCGGAGGAGTCGGTGAAGGTTGAGCCCGGCAACAAATTGTCAATATTGGTAAGCAGCCGCGACCCGCAACTGGCCTATCTGTTCAATTTGCCGGTAGTGTCACACTACGAGTCATCATTGGGTTCGATGGGCAACCAAAAGGTGGCCTATTATCGTGTGGACGAGAAGGGCGAGATAGATTTCCCCATTTTGGGCAAGTTGCAAGTGAATGGCTTGACCCGAGGTGAAATCAGCCAAACCATTAAAAATCGCCTTGTGAGCGAGAATCTGCTTAATGACGCTATTGTGACGGTGGACTTCTTGAATGTGTATTATTCTGTGGCTGGTGAGGTGAAGACCCCCGGTCGCTACAGCCTTGACCAAGAGCAGACCACCATTCTTGATGCCTTGAGCCGCGCCGGAGACATGACGATATTTGGCGTGCGCGACAATGTGCTTGTGCTTCGCAATGAGAACAACAAACAGGTGGTTTACCGCATCGATTTGACCAAGCCTGAAGAAATTTATTCGTCGCCGGCATTCTACATTCGCCAGAATGACATGGTGTATGTTTCGCCCAACAGCAAACGTGCAGCCGAGTCGACCAATGCCGGAACAACGCTCCGCCAACCCACTTTCTGGCTCTCGGCAGCTTCGCTCTTAACGACAATTTTAGTCCTGATTCTCAAATAACATAGGAAATGGAAGAAAAGAAATACTATGGTGCACAACCCAAAGTGACCGATGATTTTGATAAAATTCAAGATTGGTTGCGCCTGTGTGTGCGTAAATGGCACTGGTTTGTGGTTTCCATTCTCATTGCTTTAGCTTTTGCCGTTGCCTATATCATCACAAAGCAGCCCATATATAGCCGCACGGCCTCGGTGATTCTGAAAGACGATGCCAAGTCTTCGTCGCTGTCATCGCAGTTTGGCCAATTCTCCTCAATGGGCTTGGCTGGTGGCCGCACCAATCTCTATAATGAGATGATTACATTTCGGTCGCCCACCTACATGCAAGATGTGGTCGTGCAGCTGCATCTTGACATGAACTATATGATTAAAGGCACATTCCACGACCATGTGCTTTATGGCAAGAATCTGCCCATCTCGGTGACTCTCCCCTCGCTGCAAGCCGAAGAATCTGCCCGATTGTCGGTGAAGCTCGAAGACAATGAAATGGTCACACTGAGCGATTTCTATAAGGGTGGCGATGAAATTGACCACAACAAGGCCATCAAAGGAAAGATGGGAACACTCATCGAAACCCCGATAGGTGTGGTGAAAGTTGACAGGACCACCGCCTATGCCGGCAAGTCAAAGAACGTGATTTATGTGAGCAAAAGCGCACTTGACGACGCTGCTAAATCCTATGCCGGCCGCCTGACCGCCACGCTGGCCGAACAGCGTGCATCGGTCATTAATTTGTCGATAGAGGATGTGTCGGCTCAACGTGCAGAAGATGTTTTGGCCACGTTGTTTAAGGTGTATAATCAGAAGTGGATTGACGACATCAATCAGCAGGCTGATGCCACCTCGGTATTTATCGACGATGAACTGAGGCAGATTGAAGCCGAGTTAGGACTAGTGGATAACGACATTTCCACCTTCCAAAGCCAAAATATGGTGCCCAACTTGCAGCAGGCCACCGAATTGGCCATGAGGCGTGAAGAATCTACCGGCAACATGCTGATGGAATTGAACAACCAGCTGTTTATGGCAAAATACATTCGCAAGCAGCTGAGCGATGAGGCAAGCAAATATAAAATTTTGCCGGCCAATTCCGGCATTGACAATGGGTCGGTATCGCAACAAATCATGACCTACAACGAGAAGCTCGCTCAGCGCAACAGCATGGTTTCAAACAGCAGCACTTCAAACCCGCTGGTGAAAGACATCGACCAGCAGTTGGCAGCAACCCGTCAGGCCATCATCGCTTCGCTCGACAATGCCATTGTCACCATCAATAACCGCATTGCCGACCTCACGGTGAGCAAAAATGAAACAAAGACGACCATTGCAAAAAGCCCGTCGCAGGCTCGTTATTTGTTGAGCGTGGAGCGCCAGCAAAAAGTGAAAGAACAGCTCTATATCTTCTTGCTGCAAAAGAAAGAGGAAAATCAGCTTTCAAAAGCCTACACGGCTTACGTGACAAAAATGATTAACCCTCCTGCGGGCAGCAAGCGACCGGCCAAACCTGTGAAACTTGCTGTGCTCTTTATCGCTGTCAGTTTGGGTATTTTGATTCCGCTGGTGATTCTGTTCATCATGAGCAATATGGACACCGTGGTTCACAATCGCAAAGACATTGAGAGTCTGTCGCTGCCGTTCATTGGCGAGATTCCGCTGTCCTACAAGAAGTACTCGGGCTTGCTATCTATATTTAACCGCCGCAAGGAAGTGCGTGAAATCGTGGTCAAAGACAAGAGTGGCAATCCCATCAATGAGGCCTTCCGTGTGGTTCGCACGAATCTTGAATTTGTGCTCGGCAAGGAATCGGAATGCAAAGTGCTCATGTTCACATCGTCGTTTGCAGGTTCCGGAAAGACCTATATATCGGCCAACCTTGCCACCAGTTTCGCCATCAAGAACAAGAAAACGCTGCTTGTCGACCTTGACCTGCGCAAAGGTTCGCTATCCACGTTTGTGGGCACACCCAATCGTGGCATTTCTGACTTCTTGAGTGGCCATGTGGACAATATTGATGAGGTGATGGTAAAAGGCTCAATCAATCCCAATCTCGACACAATTCCTGTGGGCACGACGCCTCCCAACCCCACAGAGCTGCTGTTTAACGAGAAACTGACAGAGATGATGGAAGAAATGCGCACCCGCTATGATTACATTATCATAGACTGTCCGCCACTTGAGGTAGTGGCCGACGCCTCCATCATCAATAAAATGTGCGACATGACAGTCTTCGTGATCCGCTCCGGCTTGTTTGATAAGTCGTTGTTGCCCGACATCGAAAAACTCTACCAAGAAGAGCGCTACAAGAACATGGCAGTGATTCTTAACGGTACTTATGATGAGGGCTTGGGCTATGGCTATCATGGTTATGGCTATGGAGGATATGCAACCAATTAACCAAAATCTGAAATGAAAGCTTGTTTTATGGGGCTGGGCTACATAGGCCTGCCCACCGCAATAATCGCAGCCGAACATGGAATTGAAGTGCACGGTGTGGACATCAATCCCGATGTGGTTGCACAAACTCAGGCCGGACATCTGCACTTTGTGGAGCCGGGTTTGGAAGCCATGTTGCAAAAAGTGCTTGCCAATGGCTCTTTGAAAGTTGCTTCAAAACCGGTGGAGTGTGATGCGTATTTTATTGTGGTGCCCACTCCATTCAAAGGGAACCACTTGCCCGATTTGTCGTATGTGAAATCGGCTACCCGCATGGTCGTTCCTTATTTGAAAGAAGGTGACTTGTTTGTCATTGAGTCGACCTCACCTGTGGGAACAACGGAGCAGGCGGCAAAACTGATTTTCGGCATGCGGCCGGAACTGGAAGGAAAAATCAGCATTGCCTATTGCCCGGAACGAGTGCTGCCCGGCAATGTGATTTATGAGCTCGTGAACAACGACCGTGTAATCGGTGGCTTGGATGAAGCGTCGACCCAAAAGGCCAAAGAGTTTTATGCTCATTTTGTGAAAGGCGCACTGCATAGCACCAATGCACGCACGGCCGAAATGTGCAAACTGACTGAGAACTCAAGCCGCGACGTGCAAATCGCTTTTGCCAACGAGCTTTCCATGATTTGTGAAGAGGCTGGCATCAACGTGTGGGATTTGATAGAACTTGCCAATAAGCACCCGCGAGTGAACATTTTGCAGCCGGGCTGCGGCGTGGGAGGACACTGCATAGCGGTTGACCCCTATTTTATCACATCGGCATTTCCTAACACCGCGCAAATCATCAGCAAGGCACGTGAAATCAACAACTACAAGGCCAAATGGTGTGCCGAACGAGTGAAAAATGCCATGCTTAAGTTTGAAATCGACCACGGTCGCAAACCTCGTGTGGCGATGATGGGTTTGGCGTTCAAACCCAACATTGACGACCTGCGAGAATCACCGGCCAAGCGCATCGTCACAGAGGTGATGAATAGTTTGAGTAATGCCGACATCATGGTGGTGGAGCCGAATATTACCGAGCACAAGGTGTATAAGCTCACCGACTACAAGACCGCTTATGAACGAGCCGACATCGTGGTGTTTCTCACGGCGCACGATCAATTCAAGCGTCTTGCATGGTCAGCTCAAAAAATAATATTTGATTTCTGCGGAGTATTCAGAGAACAATTAAAACTCAAAAAATAAGACAGTGCTGCTAACTGCCGCGGCATATTTGTTGACAACTGTGTTGCTGTTTGCGATGGGCTGGTATGTGGCTCACCGCGAACAGCGCATTATATTGCAAGGCAACTCCAAAGGTTTGCCTTTTTCCTCGTGGGAGATTTGGGTCATCATCGTTATGTTTGCCTTGATAGCCGGTTTTCGCAACTATTCAAGCGCGGACATGATGATGTATCACAACCAATATACGATTTATGGCATTTGGGGATACTTCACGCGTCAACTGGAGCTGGGATTCTCACAAGTAATCGTTCTGTTCTCATCGTTAGGACTGCACTACTATGTGTTTTCAGTCTTTTGGTCAGCCATTGAGATAACCCTTATCCTCTATGCCCTGCGCCATAAGAAGCAACTCTATCCATGGATTCTATTCTATGTGATGTGCGGCCCGTTTTTCACCTATTGGATGGATCAGATGAGGCAGATAGTGGTGGCATGTGTGCTGCTGGCCATGACTCCACTGATTGTGAAACGACGCTTTTGGCCGTTCCTGATGATTTCGCTGCTGTGCATGTTCATTCATCGTTCGGCATGGATGATGATTCCTCTCTACTTTGTGAACCGCATACACTGGCTTGAAAAATTCAACCTGAAGTGGGTTTATGGCATTTTGGCGGCATGCATAGTCATCGGGCTATATCCTATTTGGGTGAGATGTTTTGGCTCACTTTCTTGGATTTGTCCCTATATCGGTTACGAAAAATATGTGCGTGCTGTGACGGCCTTGTCACTATTTGATGCTCATTTCTCGATATCGCAATTTGACAGTGTGATATATGTGTCGAATCTGCTGCTTTATGCGATTATATTGTTTCACGTGCCGGACATCTGGCGTTATTATAATAATTACC
>JAFVCX010000109.1 GCA_017478855.1 Muribaculaceae bacterium
AACAAAATGGCAAAAGCAACAACGAATATTTGCACCTCATTGCAGCAGTCGCTCGCTTGGTGTCAAGGCACACCCGAGTTGCCGGGCATCAAGAGGCGCATCTACTACATCAGCAAAGACCAAATCGTGGCATGGCCCACATTGAGCCACGACAAGCGAGGCCGCCTGCTCGAAGCGTCATACATCGGTGACTTCGAACTCGCCGCCGACGCAAGTTGGAAATATATTGACATCTTGCCCGACAAGAGCCAACTCACCAGCGAGGCGCAGGGTGAATACCCGAGCCAAACCCAGTTGAACAAACTCACTGCCGTACACCCGGGCGTGGGCATTGAAGCGTCGGCTCTCTCGGCATACGTCAACAACAACGACTGCGTGTATCTCGTCGAAACCGTGCGCGGACAGTTCCGTGTGGTGGGCAGTGACTTGTGGCAAACCAAGTCGACGGTGGCACAAGACCTCGGTCAAGGTCCCACCGGCACCACCGGCACCACGCTCTCGGTGGAAGCCACCGACGAGTGTCCGGCTCCGTTCTACACCGGCAAGATCGAAACCGAGGATGGCATCATCAATTCCGGATTGGCAACCCAGCAGAGCACCGGCGAGACCGCCTACGAATACAACGGCACAACCTACGATGACCTTTACACCTTCCTCAACGCGATAGCGCGCGACACCGGCAAGACACCTACGGAGGTGGAGGCGGAATACACCACCATCGCTTCGCAATACTCGGGTGACACCGCCCTTGCCGTTGACGAGTTCAACAAGAGAGTGGCCGCTTGGAAAGGCGAGGCAGAGGTGAAACCTTAATGACTGCCACAAATGCCTGACAGTCATTTGCAGGGAGAGGGGGCTCCGGTCGATATGGGAGAGGTGCTGCGCGACATCACCTTTCCCACTACCGGCCTTAGTTCCCTCGACTTGTCGATAGGTGGCGGAGTTGCACCCCAGAGCCGCGCCCAACAGAAAGACCTGTTTGCCGTGCAACAGCGCAAGGCGTGGGATAAATCCACCGAGGCACGGTGTGATTTCACCTACAAATTGCGCTTGACCCGCCGAAGCAATGTAAACTTCATTTACATTTGGCAGAAGTCGGTGTACGGACGCACGCTCACCGACATCAAGGGCGACCCCGACATGGTGCAGTTCTTTGCCGACAGCATCGTGCCGGTCATTCGTGAAATGCTCGGTTACAACCTCAAAGAGGGTAATTGGTGCATCTGCACCTCGCCCAAGCGACGGCACAAAGTGAGAAACTTCGCCACGCTCATCAGTGAGGAAATCGGTCGGCAACTCGAAATCCCATTTTACGAGGACGTGGCTTTTTGTCACACTCGCCAGCGAGTAAATGCCGTGTTTGAGTTAAACCGCTTGCCCGATGAACCCAATGTGATTGTGTTCGATGATTTTGTCACGACCGGGCAAACACTTCTCGCAATGAAGAAATTATTACAGCCACTTGGCCGTAATCTTGTATTCTTCACAGGTATTAACAATAAATTGTAAAAGTACATTATGGCACAAAATCAAGAATTTACCAAAGCCATACAAGATTGGTTGAACTTGCCCGATGAGCAGCGCGACTACTCCAAAGGCGCAATGTATTTGCTCAAACTATCGGGCAACCAAATCATGTACCGCAACCTCATGGCGAATCCACGGCGGAACGCCGACTTTATCGTGCGTCAGTTGCAGAAACGGCTCTCGTTCCGTCTGCAACAACTAACTCATGCACAAGTTGAGGAAATGCAGTCGCAGGTCAACCAAATCGCAGTCAAAGTCCTCACGCCAAATAGCGGTGAGAAGTTCAAGCAGGGCAAGCGTGACGACCACGACCAACTGCCCGATGAGATACAAGCCCTCTATGTGGAGAACTTGTCGATCGTGCAACGGATGCGCGAACTTCATTTGAGGTTGCGCACCCTATCGCTCGATACCGCGCCATGCCCTGACAGCGACCGCTATCCGTTCCTCAAAGAACTTATCGCACTTGATAAGAAGTTGCACTCGAATTGGGGAACCTACGACCGCTATACCGGCACCGATGGGGCGGCAACGGCTGAAGCCGACGCGCGCGAGGCGAGCCGAAACGCGGTCAAGCTCATCAACCTTGCCAAAGGGCGCTATGCCAAAAAGCCAAGCGAGGAATTGAAGAAACAAATCCTCGACCTTTGGAGCAAGGTTATCAATCCGACCGACAAACTCACCAACGACCTCAAAGAGTTGGGGATTCTGGAATAACGACTATTGTTGTGCCATATAAACCATCGCCACTATGACAAGCAGGTGGAGCAATTGGTCTAACCCATATAGCACCCAAAATGGCTTTTGGCGATTGTCTGCGTAAGCAGGGAACAATCTGCCGACAAGCCCTTTCAAATAGTCAATAATGAAGTGCGTGAAAAATTCAAAAGCAAACAGCTGAAGCACAGTCTTCAATGGTATGCTGAAAGCAACGAAGGCAAGACCCATTAATATCGCATGAACACAACTATGAAGAAATACGTGTTGCAATTTTTTGCCACTTGCTTTTGCCTTAATCATCTGAGGCGTAGTCAGGCAATAGTCTGCAAGAAAGTGGCAAACGAGGAGCAATATTAAAAGTACAAACTGCATTGTTATTTTGAATTAGCCAACAAAAGTACAATTTTCCCATGAAACGAAGCGCAGATATATCGGATTTTTTGAAACCGCTCCGAGAAAAGCCCTATCAGGCATATCTCTCCAACGCCTTGCAGGTGGCAGACGTTCTCGACTGGGTGCTGCGACAACTCGGCAAGTCCGAGGTGTGGCAGACCTCGTTCTCAATCTCCGAGGAATTTATTCGGCGATTGTACTTCATTGAGAAGTCCGGGCTCGTCACTCGCTTTAACCTCGTACTCGACCACAAAGCCACCAACAAGACGCTTAAACTATGGGCGTTTATCACCCAAGTTATCACCACCACATATCTTGCCGACAACCACAGCAAGATATTGCTCGTCAAAAGTGAGCGTGGCGAAGTGGTCAGCATCATCACTTCGCAGAACCTCACGCGAGGCAACCGAAGTGAGAGTGCCGTTGTCACGACTGCCCCCGACATTTTCGCCACTTTACACACTCAAATCCAAGATTTAATCAAGAACCACTCCGTACCCTTGAACGACTTGTTTGCACAAAAATTGAGCTAGCTGAATGCAATAGAGCTTGCTTTAATTGCTGAGGCGATGCCAATTTTATCTAAAAAGTAGCACAATGACTTACACTGAAGAACAACTCACGCAGATTGAGCAATACGCGTCAATCTACCTCAAAATATCCGACATGGCGGTAATACTCGGCATACCTGCCGAAACGTTACGCGAGGACATCGCTAACCAATATACCGATGTGAGCCAAGCCTATCGACGTGGCAAAGCCGCATCGAAAGTCAAGTTGCACCACCAAGAAATGTTGTTGGCGCAAGTCGGCTCACCGCTCGCCATTGAGAACGCACACCGCAACCTGCTCGACATGGAAGACGATGAGTAATACGACCCTCGAAATATGCCGCGTTGACCTCTTTACCCAAGAGGACGAACTGCGAAAGCGTTATGCCGAAACGACCATAACGCGCATACTCCGTATTCGGGATGAGTACAACTGGTTCCTCGGCAACCCTGATGCGAAAGACCGGCAGTTTGTGGAAATGGCTGTATCACGCCACCACATAGGCAAATCGGCGGCTTACTCTGACCTTGCCATTATTAAAACGCTACTTCCTCACCTCACCACCGCGAGCCGTGACTTTCACCGCTACCGCTACAATGAAATGATACTCGAAACGTATCAAATGGCTCGCAAACGCAAGGACACGAAAACGATGGAAAAGGCGGCATCGTCTTATGCCAAGTTCAACCGCGTTGACCTTGAAGACGAGCAAGCCGTGCCATACGACCTTATCGTGGTGCAACCGTTCACGGCAACCGACGACCCCACAGTCCTCGGTATAAAACCCATGCCACGCTTGCAGGAGAAAATTCAAGAACTGCTCCACAAATACCAAGCCGAGAACATCGACATCGAAGACATCGAGTTCGAGGAAGCCGACCTCGAAGAAACAACACTTTTCCCACCCACCAGCCCCAATAATGGAACAACCCATGAAACAAATATACTTTAATGCCCCTCAAAGGCTTACCCAACTTATCGGGGCGAACACCACCGTTATTGTGGCTGGGCGACGCACCGGCAAGACGGACAGCATCGCCTCGCCGTTTGTATTGCGTAATATGCAACGAATGGCAGGGAGTACAGGTGGTATCGTGGTGCCGACCTACAAACACGGACTGACCAACACCATTCCGGGATTGTTGGCCGCATGGAAACGCTGGGGATTTATCAACGGTGTTCACTACGTCATTGGGCGACGACCGCCCAAGTCATTCGGCAAGCCCATCATCGAGCCTGCCGAATACGAACACGTCATTACATTCTACAACGGCTCTTGCGCCATCATCATTTCGCAAGACCGACCGGGCAGCAGCAACTCGCTCACACTCTCATGGCTACTGATTGACGAAGCAAAGTTCATAGATTACGAGCGACTGAAAGATGAAACTTTGCCGGCAAACGGTGGCATCAAGTCCTATTTCGGACACCATTCTTTTAATCACTCGGTGATGATACTCTCCGATATGCCACAGACACAAAAAGGCAGTTGGTTTCTCCACTATGCCGATAAGATGGACGTGGAACTAATCGAAGCGATTAAAGCCACCGTCTATGAGATTTGGTCTATCAAGGACCAAATCCGCAAACTCCAAGCGGCAGGAAAATCTGTGCCGCGGGGCTGGCAAAAGAAACTCCGCGACCTTGACACCGCTTTAAACAAAATGCGTTCGGTCGCTGTGTACTACAAAGAATACAGTAGCATCGAAAACCTGCAACTGCTCGGCGAGAGTTACATTAAGCAGATGAAACGTGACCTCACGCCAAAGACTTTCCAGACTTCAATTCTTTGCCAACGAATAGGAATCGCAAAAGACGGTTTCTATTCGAGTATGCGTGAGGCTCACAAATATAACGCCAGCGATTTTGAATACCTCGACAGTTTGGGCTATGACTTCAACGAGGCGCAGCTTGACTGCCGAGCCGACAAGGACTTGAACCCATACGCACCCATTTGCATCGGCATGGACTATAACGCCAACATCAACTGGATTGTGGCAGGTCAGCCGCAGGGGCGACGGCTCAACATTATCAAATCCTTCTACACCAAGTTTGAACGCAAAATCCCTGCATTGATTGACGACTTTTGCCGCTACTATGCCCACCACCAATGCAAGGTAGTCGTGTATTACTACGACAGCACTGCGCTCGGCGGCAACTATGCCGTCAACGAGCAAGATTTCCATTGGGTGGTGTGCCACGAGTTCGAGCGGCACGGTTGGCAAGTCGAAGACATCAACCTCGGCAACCCCATGCGCCATGATGAGAAATACTTGCTCATCAACCAAGCTTTTGCCGGTAAACAACGGCTCATGCCGATGTTCAATCGTCAAAACAACGACGACCTAATCCTGGCGATCCAAACGGCAGGAGTAGTCCGCGGGCGCAACGGTTTCCGAAAAGACAAAGGCGGCGAGAAACTCGCCGAGAACGAAGAAAACCTGCTCGAACATCGCACCGACGGCACCGACGCTTTCGACACCCTCTACATCGGAGCAGAGAAGTTCCCGTATAGAGATACGTTCCACATATCAAATTCGGGAATTTTGTAAATTTGTGATTTTTTTAGTGGCACACTTGTTGCATAAAAATGTATTAAATGAAGTAGTTGGTTACGCACATTGGTTCTTTAATATTTATTAAGCCGAGTGTGCAGCGTTATTGCACTACCCCTCACTTACTTTGTAACTTTTTTTGCCCGAAAAAAACCAACGGGCAGAAAAATATGTTACATACAATTTTATTAGAACAGCCGTGGGCAAACATGGTTTGCTCCGGCTACATCCCTGCTTTTGACCTCGGCAGCGATGTCGGCGATTTCTCGCCCCAAGTGTTTGTTGTGGCTGCCCCCGAGCAGCAAGTGATTAACGCCACCGGCGAGTGGCTGCATGAGTTTCGTTTGGCGGAACACCTCGGTATCATTCCGAAAGACAACGAACTCGCCTATGGCAAAGTGGTCGGTTTCCTCACCGTGCATCGCACGCGAGACCTCGACCCCTTTTGGAACTATGACTGCGACAAGCACAGTCACGTTTACCGCATCATTGATGCCTACTCCTACGAGCGTCCCTTCCACGTCAGCAGTATTCTTCACGGCAGACCCATACGCTCCGAAATCTACCGCCCCTCGTTGATTACGGTGCAGGGATTCCGCACACTGCGTTTACCTTTGAGTTGGGTTGACTTCTGCATCTGCAACGAACGCCACACGCTCACGCTGCCATTCACGCCCTACTTGTGCCGTTACTTGTTCTTCGGCGAAACACGCATTGCCTACAAGTATCTCTCGGTAGTCCACAACAACCAAGAGAAGATCTTCAAGTACGACCCTTACTTTGAAATCTTCCGCCCGAAGAACGACGATGGTACGTATCAAACAACGTTCAGTAAGATTCTGAACACTCCTGTTGCCCTGCCGTGGATAGTGTTCCACTTGGAGCAACAAGTCTAATTTACAGGCGCTATCGCGTGTCTGTTAAATTATTTTTTTGTACATTTGCATCGTCAAACCGAATAGTTTGACAGACATCGAGGAAAACTAAGGAACATTATACTCCTGCATAATCGGAATCTTGGGAACTTTTTTTGATTGCAGACAGGGCTGTATAGTGGTTCTCGTCACACATAGGCGTGAACTGCTTTTACATCGTCTGCAAGGCTCTCCCAAGTGCCTCGATTAGGGTGTATTGGTTCACGCCTTTTTTATAGAAGCAAGAAAAATTTTTTGTAAACTGTTTCCCCTTTGGGGAAAAATTGCGAAAATTTACTTATCTTTGCGTCTTGATTGAAAGCAATTATCATCATTCCTGCAAAAGACCGCGTTATAACATATTGAAACATAACAAACTCCTTTGTTGTATATGGGCTTTGGTCGGCTCGCAGGACAACATCGGAGTTTGTGATTTTATATATAAAGATGACATATACTGAGCAATCACATATATCCTCACTTAGTGATGTTCGAGATTTCGCTTGTTATCTGTACAACAAGCGAAAGGTCGCATTTCACCCTGATGATGATTTTGCAGACTATGTGAATGACGAGACCCAAAAACCAACATTCACGAAAGAAGAAGTATCTTTATTTAATCGCTTGACGGACGAATGTTTTGAAGTTTGCGAGCGTGAAAATGCAGATATTTATGAGGTGATGACAAAATTTAATCCCATTTTCGCCTCGTAAACAAATATGGCTGACCGGCTGACAAGCGAGCAACGGCATCGCTGCATGAGCAATATAAGAAGCAGCAACACCAAGCCGGAGATTTATGTTCGTCAATCTTTGTGGCAACATGGATTCAGATACCGCTTGAACAGCAAGAATCTATCAGGAAAGCCCGATATTGTGCTGAAAAAGTATAATACGGTGATTTTCGTTCACGGTTGTTTTTGGCACGGTCACAGTTGCAAATATGCCAAAATCCCGGCTACAAATACCGAGTTTTGGGAGCAAAAGATATTAAGCAATAAAAAACGTGATGAAAACGTTATAAAGCAGTTAGAGCAACAAGGTTGGAAAGTGATTGTAATTTGGCAATGCCAACTCAAAAAAGCCCAACGAGACATAACAATTTCGTCACTGATTAAAGAGATACAAGAGAATGGAAAATAAAACATTGCCATTTACCTTGCTGGACTTAGGCTATAGAAAAGCCGGACCGGTGCAAATATATGATAGCAATTCATTGGACGATGAAGGTAAAATAATAATACCTTTCACCGACCAACTTGCTATCGTCACACACTATGCTATGTTGGAACACAGTAAATTCGGCAAAGTTTTCGCAAAAAAGGCAAAGGCATTTGTTGAAACTTGGACGGAGCATATACCGCAAAAGGATTTGAAAGAATACGGCTATTTGGTGAGTGAGCCGGTTGGTTTTCAAACATACCTTTTTGCCGAATTGTTCAAAGCCCCATTTCCCGGACCGGAAAGACCGACATTCTCATTTATAGACTTATTCGCCGGTATTGGAGGTTTCAGAATGGCGTTACAAAATCTTGGTGGGCGATGTGTTTTTTCTTCGGAGTGGGACGCACAAGCGCAACGGACATATTTTGCCAATTACGGAGAAGTGCCTTTTGGCGACATCACAAAGGAAAGCACAAAGAAATATATCCCAGACGATTTCGACATACTTTGTGCCGGTTTTCCTTGTCAGGCTTTCTCCCTTGCGGGCAAACGTTTGGGGTTTGAGGAAACGCGCGGTACATTGTTCTTTGATGTAGCCGAAATTTTAAGACGCAAGCAGCCAAAGGCGTTTTTCCTTGAAAATGTGAAAGGGCTTGTCATTCACGACAAAGGAAAGACATTGAAAACCATACTTAACACGCTTGATGAAGTGGGTTATATAGTGCCGACCCCTCAAATTGTCAATGCAATGTATTTCGGTGTTCCTCAGCATAGAGAAAGAATTTACATTGTAGGGTTTAGGAAAGATTTGGGCATAAATCCCGAAGATTTCACCTACCCAGAACAAAAAGAAGTGACAAAACATTGGATTGATGTTCGTGAGGCGGAACCTGTGCCCTCAAAATACTACCTTTCGACAACGTATGTAAACACGCTGATTAATCACAAGAAGCGTCACGAATCAAAGGGTAACGGTTTCGGTTACGTTATTATACCCGATGACGGTGTGGCAAACGCTATTGTTGTGGGCGGCATGGGGCGCGAGCGAAATATCGTTATAGATACACGGCAAACCGATTTAACACCGACCACAAGAATTAAAGGTGAGTATAACCGGGACGGCTGGCGGCGAATGACCCCAAGAGAGTGGGGAGCATTGCAGGGTTACCCGGTTTATGATACCGGCAACGGAAATCCCGTGTTCCAAATCCCGGTTGCCGATGCGTCGGCTTACAAACAATTCGGTAACTCGGTTGCAGTTCCTGCAATCCAGGCCACCGCACAACAAATTTTGAAAACTCTAAGAAAACGCAAGTAGTTATGGCATACTCAGGCAACAGAGGCGAATGGAGTGAACTTTATACGTTCTTCAAATTACTTGCCGACGGCAAACTGTATAGTGGCGACGGCAACTTGAAACGATACGAAGACCGATATTTCCCCATCCTTGAAATCTTTCGAGACGATGCGGAAGATAGGAACACCTACAAAATAAACGCAGCAAAGAATAATATTCTTGTTGCCGGTCAGTCAATTCAGCTTGAGGTTTCACAGGAACGCTTCAAAATTCAAGCGCAAGAACTGCTTGAGTTTATTAAAGGCATGGAAGCTACGACAGCCACAAATCCTGCCGTTGAGAACTTTATGCGAGAAATTGATTGTGGAAAAATTTCTGCTAAGTCTACCGACAAAGCGGATATTCGTATCGTCATTCACAACTTGACCAACGGCACTAAACCCGAACTTGGCTACAGCATCAAGTCAAAACTTGGAAGTGATTCTACTCTCATCAATTCTTCCGTTGACAACACCAACTTCATTTTCCGTATCAATGGTATTAATGATGCCCTTGTTGAGCAATTCAACTCTCTCAAAAAGTTCAAAGCAAAATTTGACCTTTTGACTGAAGCCGGTGCGACTGTTGACTTCATGAGTGTAGCAACCGATGAATTGCACAACAATCTCACAATGCTCGATTTGGGCATTGAGCGAATTATTGCAGAATGTCTGCTGCAATACTATTCGGGACACGCCCGGTCAATCGAGGATGCAGCTGTCAAGGTGACGGAGAAAGATCCGTTGGGAATAGCCAAAATCAACACCTCACAACCGATGTATGAGTACAAAATCAAGCAATTCTTGCTCGCTTTTGCACTCGGTATGACTGCGGCAAGTCCATGGAACGGCAAGTTTAATGCCAATGGAGGCTTCATTGTCGTTAAAGAAGATGGCGACATCGTATGCTACCACTTCTTCGATCGTAACGACCTTGAAGATTATCTGTTTTTGAATACTCGCTTTGAGACTCCGAGCACAAAGCGTCACCAGTTTGGTACAATCTATGAACAGAATGGGGAATATCGCTTGAAACTGAATCTTCAAGTTCGCTTTAAAGGCTAAATTAACAACAATCATATATATGATTGAAAAGATCGTTATTAGAAACCAAGCTACATTTGATGATGAAGGTTGTTCTTTTACACAACTAAAACCCATCAATGTAATTTACGGAGAGAATGGAACCGGGAAAACAACAATTTCCCGTATTCTTTATGCTCCCTCAAATTTTAGCGACTGTGTTGTCGAACAAAGGGCTGGCTTTGCTCTACCTGTATTAGTATACAATAGGGATTTTTGTAATAACAATCTTTCAGAACTCAACAATATTGCCGGAGTATATACTCTTGGAGAAGACAATGTTGAAAATCAACATAATTTGGAGGAGGCTCAAAAGAAATATAAGGACTTAAAAGACAAGATTGAGCAAAATCGAAAAAGAGTAAATTCTATATCTAATGAGATTAATAAAAGTGAAAATTCTTTTTTTACTTTTTGTTGGAATGATGTCCTCCTCTCAGCGAACTACTCGAAGTTTACTAAAATCTTTGAGGGTGGTCGCAATAGCCGGAAAAAATTTGCACATTTGATAATCACGCATTTTGAACATCATACAACCACCACTAAGACACTTGAAGAACTATCCTTTTCATATGACACACTTTTTGCCAATGAACCTCAACCAATAGAGACGCCCACAGTTATACGCCCTAATGTGAGTGACATAGAGGCTCACTCTATTTGGGCTACGCCTATTGTTGGGCATGCAGATGTTGATATAGCCGGTCTAATCAAAAAATATGACATTTCAGATTGGGTACAAAAAGGGAAAACCATAATTCAAGACAATAATTTGGCTGTGTGCCCTTTATGTCAACAAACGATTGATGATTCGCTAATCCAAAAGCTAAATCTCTTATTTGATGATAGATATGAAGAGCAGCGTTGTATTTTGTCCCAGCTTGAGACGCAATACAAATCAACATTAAATTCATTCATCAATAGTTGTAGATCTATTCTTGGTAACGCTGAACTTATCAAATTCTTTAACACGGCATCCATGTCTGAAGAACTTAATAAGTTAATAGAATTATTCCAATCAAACGTTGAAAGCATCACATCCAAAGTACAAGAACCAAGTAGATCCATTAATCTGATTCAAACTGATAGTATTCTTAATTCGATTATCAGCATAATTGACGAGGGAATTGAAATAATTGGTACACATAATAAATCAATTAAAAACATAAAAACAGAACGTGAAGCGTTATCAAAAGAGATCTGGTCTTACATTGTTACTGAACATAGCACAACGATAGAAACTTATTTGAAGACTTCTAAAAATATGCTATCAAGAAAGAAAGATTTGGAAGACCATATCGGCTCTGATATTCAAGCATTGGAACAAATTGATGCGGAAATATTAAAGATTAAATCTTCAATGTCCAGCATTGAAGCCGCAATTGAATCAATTAATGCGGTATTAAAATTTTACAATCTTACAAATTTTAGACTTGAAAGAAAAGACCAATTCAGATATACAATTAAACGAAACTCTGGAGAAGATGTAAACGACACTTTAAGTGAGGGTGAAAAGACATTTATTTCATTTCTCTATTTTTACCAACTAATCAAGGGAGGCGTAACTGCTGCAAATGCCAATGAAGATAAGATTGTGGTCATTGATGATCCAATATCCAGTCTTGACAGTAACATTCTTTATGTAGTAAGTTCTTTAATTAAGGATCTATTAAAAGATATATCTCAAAGCGTTTCCAATGTGAAACAAATATTTATTCTTACTCATAATGTGTTTTTTCACCATGATGTAACACAAAGAAATAGTAACAAAAGGGAAAGAGATAAATATGCCTTTTGGATTTTGTATAGAACGCATAACATCACAAAGGCTAATCACTTTGATTCCAAAAATCCTATAACAAGCAATTATTCTCTCTTATGGCATGAGCTTAAGCGCATAGTAACTGATTCCAATTACGATTGTGGTATAGCTCTAAACATAATGAGACGAATCTATGACTATTATTTTAAGTTCATTGGTCACTACAATGATGATAATATCATTGATTCATTTGATAACGAAAGCGAGCAGAAGATATGTCGCAGTTTGCTGTGCAACATAAACGATGGTTCACATGTGGTATTCGAAGACATATATTATGTTCCCGGGCAAATTCCAAAGGAACTTCAACTCGATGTTTTTAAGCGCATATTTGAACAAATGAATCACATTGAACATTTCAATATGATGTGGAATAATGCCTAATAGAGAAAAGTAAAAGCCTCGGCACGCGTGCCGGGGCTTTTTCTTGCTCGCGACATTGATGTCGGGAGCAAAGGGTCGCATACCTACCGCTCGTGGCGGTGGTTTGCTTATCGGTAAGGGTTGAAACGGTTGCCACCGTTCAATCCTTGCGTTGGCTACGCCCGTCATTGGGCTGCGGCTCGGCAGAGACCAAACAAGTTTGGTTTCTGCACTCGACTTGCACCAATGGTGTTTTTGTCTGCTCTCTGGTTGCTACAGGAGTTAGAACTGATGCGGATTGCTGCCGTCGCTGCATTTGGATAAACCGGGCTGCGCCTCGGCATAGACCAAGCAAGCTTGGCTATGCACTCGGCTTGCACCTGTTTTTAGGTGAATAATTGATTACTGCTATCGCCCCTGTATTAGTTTTTCCGTCACAAAGTTAAGGGCAGCCACTACACTGCAAGGCTATACAAGTTGCCTCAAAATTTTTCTCCAATTTTTAGTTCTACGTCCGAAAAATGGCAAGCCCGATAGGGGTAGAAAATTTTTGGTCAAGCGTTGCATGCTCCTGCTAAGGTGCTCACGCTCGGCATAGAAACCAAACAAGTTTGGTTCTCTGCTCTCGCTTAACCGCACCTTTGCGGTCGCTCGTTTCCCTGCCTCACTTTATAAAGTTCCGTAAAAAGCTTATACGCGATATACGTAATCAATGATTTATTCACCTCTAAAATTTATACAGCTATGACAGCAGCTTTTAATACATCATTCCTTTCTTCGTCTGCAATCGCAGCGAGCCGAGTTGGTAAAAAGGTTTCCGGGTCCTCCAAGTACAATAATTATCAAGTTGATGTTTATGACTTCGACAATGAGGTTAGCACCTTTGAGGTTGAAGCCGAGAGCGCAAGCGAGGCAAGCGCACAAGCCGAGAATTTGGCAATGTCGCAAGGTGTTCAAGTGAGTTGGCTACGCCCGAAATCGGCTGCACTCGGCATAGCTCATGCAAGCATGGCTCTGCGCTCATTTGCACGATTTGTTACTGCAATGTGTATCACGTTGAAGATTGAGCCGAGAGTTAATAACATTATTCAATAACATTTCAATTTTTCAAGATTATGGCAAGTTTGATTTTAGCAAGTAAGCGAGCAGTTAAGAGCGGTAGCCTAATGTGGCACGTGTATCTGCAAGAGAATGGCACAAAGGTAGCCGAGAGCGAATTTTATTTCACGCTCGCAATCAAGGCGTTAAAGTATGCGTTTTTGCTCAAAAAGCGTAGCGGTGCAATTATCCCAAAAGCCATTTACTGCAAGTTGATGGCTGAAGTAAGCGCAAACAAGGCACAAGCCGAGCCGAGCGCACCCGAAGCCGAACAGGAAGCCCCCACCGCCCAAGCGGTGGGCGAGGTTGAGCAAGCCAAGTTTTTCAAGCAGTTCAAGGAGATGAAAGCCAAGCACCCCGAAGCCGTGTTACTTTTCCGTGTGAAAGGTGATTACATTACTTTTGGCGATGATTGTGCCGTACTGCAAGAGGTTTGCGGAGTAAGCAGTTTTCCGCACACCGCCCTCAATACATGGCTGCCCAAGTTGGTGAGAGCCGGCAAGCGTGTGGCGATTTGTGATGACATCACCACACCGAGCGCACCCAAGAAGAAAGCCACACGCAAGAGCGCAAAGAGCGAGAGTAAGTAATTAGAAGTCTAACGAGGTGGGCATTTAATTTGGCTATCGCCAAAGGTTAAAGGTTATAGGTTAAAGGTTAAAGAATTTCGTTACACTTTACACTTTACACCTTACACACGAAGCGAAGCGGAGTTAAATCGCCCACCACAATACAACCGAGCCACAAGTCGCAGAGCCACCCACGCACATTTTGCCGTGTGGTCTGTTAGACACCCACGGCAACAGCAAACGAATGATAAACTTTGAATTTTGTGTAATGTTTATTTGTCTATATGTAAAATATACTTTATCTTTGTGGCGTAAAACTTTACATCAACTCTAAAATTTATAAAAAATGAACAGCAACTATCTTTTTCCAACTTCATGCAAGCGAGTTGGTTGGGTCTTATTTATTCCCTTCGCCATTCTGGGTCTTATTGTCCTCTTTAGCAATGTTGTCCTGCCGGAACTTAATTGCAAGGTGATTGCCTTGTTCAATGGTCCCGAATGGATAACCGAGAAGGGAACCGGTCCGTCGCCTATCTTCCAAATTATCACTAACGATTTGGTCGACGAGATTATCATTTTAGGACTTATCATTTCTTTAGGGCTGATTGTGTTCTCAAAAGAAAAGGACGAGGACGAGTTTGTGGAGCATCTACGTGCCAAATCTTTGATTTGGTCACTAAAAGCCAACGCCATTTTGTTGCTTATTGCAACCATGTTCCTGTATGGTTTTACATTCTTTGCTTTCATCTGGGTTTATATGTTCAGCATCTTCGTGCTGTACATCGTCAAGTTTGAGTTTGAACTGTACCGCTTTAGACATTCCGACAATGAAAAATAACATCAGAGTGGAGCGCGCGATTGTTCGCATGACACAGCAACAACTCGCCGAAGCGGTAGGCGTAAGCCGCCAAACCATCAACGCCATTGAATTGTGCAAATATGTGCCGTCGGCTGTATTGGCACTGAAGATTGCAAAGACATTCAGTAAAGCGGTCGAAGAAATCTTCACACTTGAAGAAAACGACTAACTGAATTGCCGCCATATCACACAAAGAAGTCACGTTAATAGCGTGGCTTTTTTGGTGTCTTTTAAGGAACAAGCCATAAAAGCGAACTTTGCATCGTAGTTCTATACACCATAAACTATACTCTATAAACTACGAAGTATTATGGCAGTTACATTGAATACCACTCTCGACACGCTGATGTTTTCATCATCGTTTCCCGACCTCGCTTTATCGACCACCGATGACAGCGAGGCGGAAATTATACTCCATTTCGCTATACCAAAACCTTGACGAAAATAAGAGCCGAGCGGAAGCCGCCGAAAGCGGGTCACAATGTTTAATGCCCCAACCCCAAGCCCCGATGTGGGCAGCGTCAGGACAGGCTCGGCTTGTCGGCAGTGGCTTGTCGTTTCGGACATCGGCTCACGGCTGGCTATCGTATCGGGTATCGAGCGACAAGTCGCTTCGACACCCGATACTTTTCCACCTACAAACCCACGCACCCGACTTTCCGGTCACTCTCATTGCGCCCTGCGCCTCATTCAGTTTCGGAAAGTGTCTTATCGGCTCACTGTTCGCACGGACACCCCTCGCATACGGCTTTATTCACTACATCGGGTATCGTCTTGCGCCGACACCCGATGTTTTACGCTACGCAAGCCCAATGCTCTCACTGCGTTAGGGGGTGTCCGCGCTGTGGGCCGATGACACACTCCTGCACTTCAATCGTCTTGTTCTCCATTCCCGTTCCCTGCAAGTCCGGTGCTCTCGCTACGCTCGGGGTTGTCGGTGGGCTGCGCCTACCCGAAGTCCTACACTTTGCCACACGCACGCCAAGCTCATCACCGCCCTTTAGACACCTGCCCACATCGCCATAATCACGAAATTAAGGCACAAGCGAGTTGAGCCACAATTTCGTTAACGATTTTTGGCGAGCCAAAAATCTCGAAAAGCGGTAGCCAAAGTGTGCCGATTGAAACCGAAAGTGCCTTTCGGTTCATCGTCACACATTGGCGATTTTACCGCACATTCCGCTCGGCTTAAAGGTAAGTTTCGTATTCACGATTTAGGGCGGTCGGGGGGTCTTGTCAGACAAACCAAAGGGAAATTTTCCCTTTGAACCCTTTTAATAATCGGCTGGCAAACAGACGATTATAGAGCGGATTTTTCTGCGAAAAAATTGCCTAACTGCGGAAGATTTACATTCATTAACATTCAATTTCGACGGCTCTACGAAATTTCACCTGCTAAATCGCTGATATAGGTATTTTTGAGGGTCAGCGGAAACCGCTGAAATAATCGCCTTTTTCTCAAAAAATTTCGGTCATTTCTATGGAATATTTGCTAATCCCATAGAAATGCCATGTCTTTTAACCGCTCATACTTCGCTCTTACCTTTGCCCTATAATTCACTCATCTCTAATCACTCATCACTAATCTTGCGAATGAAATGAGCAACATAAACTCACAAGCCACGGTTAACCTCACCGTGAACGGTCAGCAACCCCTGCAAGTGTTGCAACAACTCAAACAGCGTGCAATGGACTTGGAGAACGCCATTGCCAAAGCCGCCGCATCGGGCAACAAGGTGGAACTGCGCAAACTGCGCCGTGAACTTTCGGACACCCGAAAGCAGATGCGAGAAATCGAATCTTCCACCATGCAGGTTGAGCGCGTCATGCTCCGCCTCGACCGAGCCACCCCCAAAGAGTTGAACAAGGCTTTACAAACCTTGAACCGCCAACTCGAATACATGGAGCGTGGCTCGGCTGCATGGAACGCCCATGTCGCTAAAATCCAAAAGGTCAAGGCGGAACTCGCCAAAGTTAATGCCGAACTCCGCACACAAGAAACATTTTGGAATCGGCTGAATAGAAAGCTTAACGACTGGCAGACCTCGCTTATGGGTATCGCCGCCTTGCTGACTGGCCTTATTATGGCTGGTCGCAAGGCTGTGAACTCCTATGCCGAAATGGAAGAAGAAATCGCCAACACCATAAAATATACGGGTATGGCTCGTAGTGAGGTGGACGCGATGAATGAGGCTTTTCGTAATATGGACACTAGAACAGGACGCGACAAACTCAACGAACTCGCCCAAGAGGCAGGACGATTGGGTAAGAATACAAGAGAAAGTGTGCAAGGTTACGTTGAAGCTGCCGACATCATCAACGTTGCACTTGTTGATTTGGGCGAAGGAGCGACCCAAACTATCGCCAAACTGACCAACATCTTCGGTGTTGAGGAAATTCTCGGCACCAAAGACGCAATGTTGGCAGTCGGCTCTACGGTGAATGTCCTCTCGCAAAACTGTACGGCGGCGAAGCCCTACCTCGTTCAGTTCGCCCAACGCATGGCAGGTGTGGGCGCGCAAGCGAGAATGACAATCCCCGAAATCCTCGCTTTCGCCGCCACCCTTGACGCTAACGGTCAAAAGGTAGAGATGTCGGCTTCAGCACTCTCACGCCTTATTATGATGTTGTTCCAGAAACCGCGGGAACTTGCAAAGACCGTAGGGCTTGACGTGGAAAAGTTCACCCAAACGCTGAATCGCAGTACCAACGAGGGTGTACTCATGTTTCTCGGCAAGTTGCAGGCAATAGGTGAGGCTGACGCGCTCGCCGCTCTTTCTCCGTTGTTCAAGGACTTGGGCATGGACGGCATCCGTATGTCCCAAGTCCTCGCCACACTCGCTACCCACCTCGATATGGTGAAGTGGGAGCAGAAAGAGGCGAACAAAGCCTTTGAGGAAGCCACGTCAGCCACTCGCGAGTACAACATCTTCAACAATACGGCACAAGCCGGCATTGACAAGGCACGCAAGGCTATTCATGAACTCGCCGTCCAACTCGGTGAGAAACTGCTTCCGCTATATCGTCATATTATGACAAGCGGAAGCGCAATGCTCCGTTTCTTGAATATAATTGTTGATTTTTTCATTAAATACAAAGGAGCAATCGTTACCCTCACCGCCTCATGGGTAGCCTACACCATAGCCGTCAACGCAAGTAACATCGCCTTCAAGGCACATTACTATTGGCTTATGTTGACCGAGGGCTTCGCCAAAGTGGCTAAAGCCACGTATCTCGCCCTCGCAGTGGTGTATAACACCCTCACCGGTAATATCAACCGAGCCAACGCGGCGCAGAAACTGCTTAACGCCACCATGAAACTCAATCCGTGGGGATTGCTTTTGGCGGCGATTACCGCGGTAGGTGTGGCAATCTACAAACTTGCCACACGCACCGATGAGTACACACAGTCAGTCAAGGAAGCCATCAAGACCGCCAAAGGTTACTCGCAGGAAGTTGTCAAGGAGCAACACGACCTTGACATCTTGTTCGGCAAACTCAAAGGTGCGGAGAAAGGGACGAAAGACTACGAGGACGCAAAGCGAGCCATCATCAACCAATACGGCAAATACCTTTCGGGACTTGTTGACGAGAAAGGCGAAATCCTCAACCTTGAAGCTGCATATAATAGGCTCACTCTCGCTGTGCGCAGGTCAGCACAAGAGCGAGGCATTGCCGCAGCTCGTGAGCAGATAGACCAAGACTATTACAAGAACCTCGCATCTGGACTGACTGATTTGCAACAGTCACTGGAGAATAACGGCATGAGCGCGAGGGACGCGGCAACGGTAGTGGCGCAGGTGTCGTCGGCTATGGCGGCAGGCAAGCCTATTCCGCAAGCCACCATTGACCAAATCAACGCCGCATCAAGTGGCATTGAGTGGCGATTGTTGCCCGATTGGATAGGCGGCAGTCAAGATCCGTTTTGGGGCGGTGACAGCCGCAAGCCGGCGGCGGTGGTCAATCGTATGTACCGCGACTACGAGACCCACCGCAAAGGACTTGACGCCCTTGACGCTATGGAAGACGGTGTTTCACCATTGCGCCACATTGATAACTACTACCTGCAAGGCACAATCGGGCAGCTAGAGAAGATCGTCAAGAACGGCAAGGCAGGTAATGCCATTGTTTTTGTAGAGGGTACACAACAAGGCGAATACAAAGAAGTCAGTGTCGCAGAAGCCAAGACCCTGCTTACGCAATATCGGGAGGAACTTGCCTATCGTGGGGGATCCAAGACCGATGGCAACGGTATGAACCTTGACCCTAACGCCACCACCACAAATCCCTATGGTGGAAGCACCGACAAAAAAGACAGCGGCAGTCACGGTAAAACCGAGGACAAGTTCAAGGCGGAGAAAGAATGGCGCGAGCAACAAGAAGCCTTGAACCGCATCGCCTATGCTACAGGACAAGCCAATTATGAGGAATACACCAAACAAATGCTTGAAATCGAAAAGCAGTTCTATGAGAAACAACTCGCTCATACCGACCTCACGGCTACCGAGCGACTTTCGATACAAGCGCAGTATGCCGAGGCGGCACGCAAAGAAACCGAGCGCGCCAACAAACAGAGCATCGAGGACGAGAATCGGGCATACGCCCAACGCAAGGCGGACACACAACAGCAGTACATCGACGGTTTACTCTCGCTCGAAGCCTATAACGAGGCGATGGCTCGCATTGAAATGGAACATCTCAAAGCGATACGCGACATCTACGAGAAACAAGCCAACGCACCCATTACCGAGTGGGAAGAAGCCAAGCGCAAGGCGGCTGAACTGATGGTGACCGAATATAACGGCAACGTGGATTTGCTCAACCGTCCGCAGGTAGACGCATACGAACTCACCAAAGCCGGGTGGAAAGGCAACCCCGACAAAGAGGGCGAAGCCACCGCCACGGTGTATTCCTCGCAGTACGGCATCGTGGACGGTGAGGGCAACGTCCGTGAAATCCTTGTCACCCCCATATTGCCCGACGGCACAGTCCTCACCGAGAAGCAACTTGAAGACTATGTGTATAACATACTTCAAGGCTCAAATGATATACTGCAAGCAGACACCAAAGGGCTTGTGATAGCCGTAGACGTTGACCCCGACGGCACGGCAGGGGAGAAACTGCACAACATGCAGGAAGTGTTCTACGATACCGGGAAACCGCAAGTCGATGAGAAAGCCTATCAAAATTGGCTCAACGCCGATGCCGCCTATCGTGAGAAACTGATAGCCGAGCAGCAGAAGAAACAGCGTGAAACCGAGGAAGCGGAGAAGAAGCACCAAGCCGAACTCAAAAAAATCAAGGACGAATATTTCGGCAGCAACGCAGCCGAAAATTTGGAGCAGTACAACAATGCTATGGCAAACCTTGATGCGGTGTACCAAGCCGAAATAGCGGCGGCAGGAGACAATGCCGCGGAGAAACTGCGCATTGACGAAGCCTACGAAAAGGCGAAACTCGCCTTGAAGAAGAAGTATAACCAAATCGGTAGCGATGAAGATAGAAATGCCCTTCAACGAATGAACCAACAAATCCTTGATTGGCTCAACGGCGACGGCGGTCAAGCCGTCGTCAAGTCCGTTGAAACCCTCACCAACGGAATGAGCAGTATCTTCACCCAACTATCGAGCCTAATCCAAGCCGAAATGGAGATAGAAACGGCAGCGGTAGAGAAACGCTACGAGCGTGAGGTGAGTATGGCAGAGGGCAACAAGTACAAGACCAAGCAACTCGAAGCCCAAAAAGAGAAAGAGGTTGCCAAGATAAAGAACGACGCGAACCGCAAACTCTATGCCATGCAAGTATTCCAAGCCATCGCCCAGACAGCAACGGCTGCACTCAATGCCTATTCAAGTGCAGCGGCAATTCCTGTGGTTGGCTACATCATCGCCCCGATTGCGGCGGCTATGGCGGTAGCCGCAGGAGCAATCCAAGTGGCGGCAATAAAAAAGCAGCAGCAAGCCTCGCAAGCGCAGGGCTATGCTGAGGGCGGTTTCACCAAGCCGGGCAAGGTCGATGAAGTGGCAGGTGTTGTTCACGCAGGAGAGTGGGTGGCATCACAGAAACTGCTTGCCTCGCCGGTGGCTCGCCCACTCATTGAGGCGTTGGACTATGCGCAGCGGACAAACACTATTGGCTCACTCCGTTCCGCCGATGTGAGCCGCACGATCACTGCTCCCACAGTGTTAGCGCAGTCGCAAGCCCCTACTATCATTGTTCAAGAAAACAATGCCCTGCGTGAAACAATCGCTCGCCTCAACGAGCGATTGAACGAGCCATTTGTCACCGTCAACACCGTAACCGGCGACATGGGTATCAAGCAAGCGCAGGACGACTACCAACGACTGATGAATAATAAAAGTCCTAAGAATAAACGCAAGTAAATAAATAAGAAATGGCAATTTCTTTAATCATTAACGGTCAAGAGGCGAGCCTAAAGAAAGGCTCGTCAATAGAGTATGTGTCCGAGAATAGGGTGTTTACCGACGCTGACGATTACTCTATGGAGATAGAGTTGCCGCTCGCCGACTGCAAGCGCAACATCGCAATCTTCGGCAACATCACCCGAAAAGACATCGACACCGAGCGCATTTTCTTTGACGCTATCTTGCAGGACACCAAGTTCCGCAAGGTGGGTGCCGTAGTCATTACCGGCATCACCAACGAAAGCGTCAAGGTGCAGTTCCTCGAAAAACGCTCGTACCAAAACTTCTATCCCACGTTTGACGAAACCTACATTGACGAACTCGACCTCGGAGAGTGGCCGAGTATCTATCCCGACAATATCAACTCCGGGGGAATGAGCGGTACACGACCCAATGCAGGCGACAATACCTACATGACACCGGCGCAGTTGTGGGCAAGGTGGCAGGACTACACCGCCTTGCCGTGGGTGAACAATTATAGCGGCAATCTGCAAAATTGCGCAAGGTGGAACGCAAGCGCCAACAAGTATGAATGGAAAGTCAATCCCGATGATGAGAACGACACTGACTATTGCCGCGGTTTGTCGTTCCAACCCAATCTGCTATGGCTCACCAAGAAGATTTGTGACGCACTCGGCTACGGCTACGACTTCGCCAAGTGGGAGAACAGCGACTACAAGTATTTGCTTGTGTGCAACACAATCCCTTATGCGTGGAGCAATCGCAAGTGGGCGGCAGCCTTACCGCATTGGACGATTAACGAGTTTTTCAACGAACTTGAAAAACTGCTGCTATGTGAGTTTGACATCGACCACGGCAGAAACATCGTCACCTGTTCGATGAGTGGTGACAACCAACTCGGCGCAGGGTCAGTTTTGATTGAGAAAGTCGTGGACGCTTTCTCGGTGGAAGTAAGCAACGAGGAAAAGACCGAATACAAATCAATGCGCAATCAAGGCTATGCCACCGGCGGACACCGATTGAGCAATATCTATAACGCGAATTGGTACATCGAACAAAAGCGCAAGGCAGACGGCACGGTTACTTGTACCGAGTGGGCAACATTGAGCGACCTGTTCAACGGCTCACTGCCGCAGGACAGCGTAAGTGATACCGGCGGCGGACGCAGTGACTACGCCACCTATCCCGGTGGCAAATGGGGCTTGCACTACGTCAAGGACATCGACACCTACTTTGTCCTTGAAGTGATGAAACGAGTGGAATATAGAACCACACCCTTTACACTTCACTCCGAACACTTGAAATGGGGCAACGTGTGCCGCCTTGTTCCCGTCAATCAGTTCGGTGACCTCATACTTGACAAGGACAACCCCGATGATATTGACGAAATCAACATCATTCCGGCGTGGCTAGACGAAACCAACGAGGAGTACGGCAACGTCATATTCCTTGAATGTGGCGAAACCGGCGACGAGGACGGAACGAACGGCAACAACCAAACGCACCAATACATGGGTGGCAGCAGCCGATGGGAACAAGTAGACGCAGATGTACCCATACAGTTCGGAGCATTCTCCGCCGTGAGTGACGGAGAGAAAGGGAAGTCGGCTGCCGTGTTCGACAAACTGTATGTGGCTTATTGGTGGGGTGACTACACCAAGTGTAAGCCACATTTGCCGCATCCGTGGACTGACACATTTGAAACTACCTATGCCTACCAAGAACCGGCAAGCAAGACTAACACCAGCACGCTCACCATCATCTGGGGAGCGGTGCAGAGCGGACGGCAGTTATCGTTACGCATCAACAACCGCGCCTACGGACAAGGCACGCAGCGCACCAACTATATCGAAATCGACCCCAAGCGCAAATACACATTCTCCTTCCTCGCCGACGAAATCCCCAACGTCCGCTCAATCTTCTACATCGCCGGCAAGAAATACCTTTGCGCCAAGATAACCTCCAACTTCACCGAAAACGGCTTGAATCACCTTTTGAAAGGCGAATTTTATAGGGTAGTGTAGATTGAATGGGTACACCATAAGATACACCTAATTTCAATGCGAAAGGCATAAATTTGGAACTTCCAAATTATGCCTTTCGTTTCTCTATTATATGGCTGCTTGTCAGTGCATTTGCAGATACACACCTCACTACACTTGTAGTTATACTTATAGGTGTACTTATCGGTACGCTTTTAGGTATATATATGGGTACACTTATGGGTACACCCAAAAAGGGGGATTTTCACCCCCTTTTGTTCTCACTTTTTGCCGTACAAAACCCAGTCAAGGACACGGCGGTTTGCCTCATCAACCTTACTTTGGTCAAAATCAATGTAGATGTCAGTAACAGTATTATTGCCATGTCCGAGCGCATGAGCGATTGTGTCACGAGGAATGTCCAACGAGGCGGCAATAGTCGCCCACGAGTGACGCGCCCAATACGTTGATATTTCGGGAAATAGTGGATCATATTCTTTCTTGCCACCCAATCCGCTACGCTTGACCGGCCCTATAAGCTTCAGCGCACGGTTCATTCGTTTGGTGAAGTCCTTGTAATCCTTGTAGCGGTCGAGAATGTCGAGCATCCATTTCTCGCCACGATACTTGTTAATGATTTCAAGGGCTTCCGGCTCAACCTTTATAGAATAAAGGCGATTCGTTTTGGCTCGATAGAAGTTGATACGTCCCTCGCAATCAACCTCTTTGAGGTTGCACAAGTCGATAGCGTTAATGCCCAAAAGCATAAACATCAACTTGAACATATCGAGGTACTTCTGCGCATGGGGCTCGCAGGGAAAGTTGAACAACTTGCGCAAATCCTCAACTTTCAGATTGCGCTTGCGAGTGGCAACGTTGCGGATAGAAAAACGACGGAAAGGGTAGAACGTAGTCACCTCATCATCAAGAGCTTCGTTAAACACCGCACGAATATTACGAAGATGAATATTACGAGCATTGCGCGATGGCGATTGTGATACCATATAGTTATCAAAGGAAACGAGCCATTCCTTTGTGATGTCCTCGAACGCAAGTTGTTCGAGTTTCTCTCCGGCATACCCACGCATACGCTTATATGTTTCCATATAAATGCGGCGAGTGCTGCCTGACTTACTCTCAGTGAAAGCCAAGTAACGCGCTGCAAACAAGTTCTTGTTGCGCTGCTTTTGCTCACGTTCCTCTACCTTTTCGGGATTGAGTTTGCGTTCAATTTCATTCTTGATGTCGTTTGCCGTCATAGACAGCAATACTCCATTATCCGCAAGAATGAAAAGTGTACGCTCCACTTGCTGACGAACACCCATTATATAGATGTTCAACAGTTGTTGCTCCGGGTGATTGACAACGATTGAGTGCTCTGCATCCCATTGGGTAGGGAACAAGCGAGCAGTTGTGGAAATGTACGAAGTCTTGTCACGGTGACCGATTGCCACCTTCAAGATCGAGGGAGAACCCTGTTATGTTCTCCGAGTGTCAAGAAAGAATTTTGCTTTCGCCATAAAAATCGGTTGACCTACTTTGCAAAATCTTTCAACTTTTTCATTTGCCCAACCTTGTACGTACAAGGTGATGTACAAGGTAATGTACAAGGTAAATAGGGAAAAAGGTTGAAAAATGATGAAAAATTGTGCGTTTTAGTCGTTTTTTTTTACGGCATTTACACAAAAAAGAAAGGGTGATAAATCAGCTAACTGCTTATTTACCAACCTTTTCTCTTTCAGTCGGGATGACTAGATTCGAACTAGCGACCCCACGCCCCCCAGACGCGTACTCTAACCGGACTGAGCTACATCCCGAACTGTGCTTCGTGGTTTGTTACCCGAAAAGCGCTGCAAAGTTAATGCCTTTTTGTGAACCGTGCAAGTTTTTCTTTGAAAATTTTTTCAATAAAAAAGGGGCCGACATGCGGTTCGACCCCTTTTAAAGGTGTTGCTCAGAGGTTTACTCTGCTTTTCCGTCGCTTCCGAGCACTTCGATGATTTTGTGCTTGTAGAGGCGTTCCATCTCGTCGCGTGCCGGTCCGCAGTACTTGCGCGGGTCGAACTCGCCGGGCTTGTCGTTGAAGACTTTACGCACGGCTGCGGTGAAGGCCAGGCGGCTGTCGCTATCGATGTTGATTTTGCACACAGCGCTCTTGGCAGCTTTGCGCAGTTGCTCCTCGGGGATGCCCACTGCATCGGGCAGCTTGCCTCCGTTTTCGTTGATGATGTCAACGTACTCTTGGGGCACCGACGACGAGCCGTGAAGCACGATGGGGAAGCCGGGCAGTTTCTCCATGATGGCGTCGAGCACATCGAATGCGAGGGGCGGCGGCACGAGCTTGCCGGTCTGCGGGTCGCGTGTGCACTGCTCGGGCTTGAACTTGTAAGCTCCGTGGCTGGTGCCGATGGAGATGGCCAGCGAGTCGCATCCGGTGCGAGTGGCGAAGTCGATGACCTCCTCGGGCTTGGTGTAGTGCGACTCTTCGGCCTGCACTTCGTCCTCTACGCCTGCCAGCACGCCGAGTTCGGCCTCGACGGTGACATCAAACTGGTGAGCGTACTCCACCACTTGGCGTGTGAGTGCGATGTTCTCCTCGTAGGGGAGGGAAGAACCGTCAATCATGACGCTGGAGAATCCGAAGTCGACGCAGCTCTTGCACAGCTCGAAGCTGTTGCCGTGGTCGAGGTGGAGTGCGATTTGCGGATTTTCCCATCCCAGTTCCTTGGCGTACTCGACGGCTCCCTGAGCCATGTAGCGCAGCAGCGTTTGGTTGGCATACGTGCGTGCGCCGCTTGAAACTTGCAGGATGACGGGCGACTTGGTTTCGGCTGCAGCCTTGATGATGGCTTGCAGCTGCTCCATGTTGTTGAAGTTGAAAGCGGGGATGGCGTATCCTCCGTTGATGGCTTTTTTGAACATCTCGCGGGTGTTCACCAGGCCTAATTCTTTAAAACTTACCATTTTGTTACGAGTTAGTAGTTAAAAATGTCTTTCTTTCCAAATGCAAAGATACAAAAAATCGTTCAAGTTGGTGTAAGATTTTTTAGTTAATCAGGTTAATGGAAGTTAAAGGGGCTTGGTGGCCGGTGGCGAGCGGCATGGTGTCAGGTCTCGGTGTGGGCGGGCAGCAAGCCGGCGATTTCGGTGCGGTCATAATTGCCGAACCACTCGCGCAGCTTTTCTTCGGCGCGCCGCTCGATGTCGGGGGTGATGTGTGTGCTCACCGAATAAATCACCCATGCCAGCATGGCGAAGTCGTCGGAGAATCCGAGGCCCATGATGGCGTCGGGCAGCAGGTCGGTGGGCAGGATAAAATAGCCCAACGCTCCATAGATTTTCAGTTTTTCTTTGCGCGGGATGGATGGGTCGAGCGCCATGTAGTAGAGTATGAGCGCCACATACACCACCTTGATGCCGGCCTTGCGGCTCATTTTTTTGAGTTTGTTCCACAATGCCGATTCGTCGAAATACTGACGATAGGCATCGAAGTCGATGATTCTCTTTTCCATGCTTGTGGTTGGTTAGTGACTAATTGCAGAACTATGCGGTGCAAATCTTGTGCCAAAGCCCATGTGCCGGCCTGTCGCCGCCCGGTCATGCCACACATGTCGCCGTGCGGGAAAGAAAAAGCCGCGGCGATTCACATCGTGGCGGCAATTCTATCTGTTTACTTACTATCCTTCTTGCTAATAAGAAGTGGCTACGTTAAGGAGTATATTCAACTAATAACTCATTCACGATGCAAAATTAGAGTCCATTGCATGTTGTCACAATCGCTATTTTTAGGTATAAATGATGTGGTGCATCATTATTTTGTGGGATTTGATGCCGGTTGCATCTATTTACTTCGGTTGGGCGGCCTTTTATAAGTGTTCCATTTTGCCTAAATTGTAGTCCTATATTTCCAGCGCTATAAAGATGAATGTCAGAAAAAGAGTTTTTTGGCTATCTTTGCAATAAATTTGGTTAACAACAATGAAACGAACCATTTGCACATTATTACTAATAAGTGGCATGACCGTTTCGGCGCTTGCTCAAGGCACCGTCTCGCTCGACTCATGTCGGGCCATGGCCCTGCGTAACAATAAGGAACTGCGTCAAGCCGAGGCAAAGATAGAAGTGGCTCATCATCAGCATGCCACCGCCCAGGCGGCTTACAAGCCGACCATCGACCTGGAGGCGACCTATCTGTACAATGCCCGTAACTTGTCGCTGGTGGAAAGCGACCAGTTATTGCCCACCAAGACGTTCAATCCCAAAACGGGCACTTACGACTTCAACTTGGTGACCGATCCTCAAACCGGCTACCCCGTGCAGGTAAACGGTCAGGTGGTGCCCGCTCAGGTGGCGCTGCTGCCGAAAGATGCCTTGACCTACAACATTCACCATGTGATGGCCGGTGCCCTCACCATCACCCAGCCTTTGTATATGGGCGGAAAAATCAAGGCGATGAATGAGATAACCAGCCGTGCCGAGGAGTTGGCCCGCGCCATGAGCCAGAACAAAGCCGATGACATTATCTATGACGTCGACGTGGCCTACTGGCAAGTGGTGTCGCTCGTTGCCAAACAGAAGTTGGCGAAGAGCTATGTGGACCTTGTGGAACGTCTTGACAATGATGTCAAGGCCATGCAGCAGCAAGGCGTGGCCACCAAGGCCAATGTTCTGAATGTGGATGTGAAACTCAATGAGGCCCAGGTGGACCTTACCCGTGTGAACAATGGCGTGGTGCTGGCCCGGATGTTGCTGGCGCAGCGCTGCGGCTTGCCTGTGAACACCACGTTTACCCTGGCCGATGAGAACCGCGATGAAGTGGGCACAGGCCTTCTTGTTGCAAAAACCGACATGAACACTGTGCTGGCCCGCCGTCACGATATTCGTGCGTTGGAGCTGGCTACCGAGATTTATGACCAAAAGGCCCGTGTGGAGCGTGCCGCGATGATGCCGACGCTGGCCGCCATGGCATCGGTGTATGTGACCAACCCGAATTCATTCAACGGTTTCAAGAACCGCTTCAACGGGTCGTTTGCTGTGGGCGCCGTGTTGAAAGTGCCCATTTGGCACTGGGGCGGCCTAAGCAGTAAATACAAGGCCGCTTTGGCCGAAGCGCGCATCAAGCGTTTGGAGCTGGATGACGCCCGCGACAAAATCAACTTGCAGGTGCAGCAAGCCACGTTCCGTTACGACGAGGCTTTGAAGACCTATGCCATGACCAAAGCCAATCTGGCCAAGGCCGATGAGAACCTGCGCATCGCAGGCGTGGCGTTTAAAGAAGGCGTGGCCACCGTCGACGAGGTGACAGCCGCCCAAACGGCTTGGCTCAAGGCCAACAGCGAGAAAATTGACGCCGAAATCGATGTCCGTCTGTGCGACACCTATCTGTCGAAAGTCACCGGCCTTATGAGTTATTGAGAAAAACATCAGCATCAAATAAAAACCACAAGATATGGAAACTGAAGAACAAAAAACCATCATCAAGAAAAAAGACAAAGCTTTGCTGGCGGCGCTGGCAGTGTTTGCCATCGTGATGGCCGGTATTGGCATTGTGGGGATTCTGCTCATCAAGGCTCCCGATACCACCACACAAGGTCAGGCCGATTGCGACGCTGTGCGTGTGAGCGGCAAGCTGCCCGGCAGGGTCGAGGCTATCTATGTGAAAGCCGGCGACACCGTTCACAAGGGCGACACGCTGGCCAAGGTCTATTCCTCGACAGTAGATGCCAAGCTCTATCAGGCCCAGGCCATGCAGCAGGCCGCCAACTCCCAGGAGCAGAAGGCCGAGCGCGGCACCCGCGACGAGTTGAAGAAAGGCGCCTACAACGTGTGGCAACAAGCGCTGGCCGCTCAGACCATCGCACAAAAGACCTTCACCCGCATGCAAAATCTTTACGATCAGGGAGTGGTCACCGAGCAGAAGCGCGACGAGGCCCGTGCTGCCCTCGATGCCGCCACTGCCCAGGCTCAGGCAGCCAAGAGCCAGTACGACATGGCCGTGCGCGGTGCTCAGCAAGAAGACAAGACCGCGGCCCGCTCGATGGCCAATGCCGCCCACGGCTCGGTGATGGAGGTGCAGTCGCTGCTTGAGGACCAGTATCTGCTGGCTCCGTGCGACGGCGAGGTGAGCGAGATTTACCCCCAAGAGGGTGAACTGGTGGCCATGGGCACTCCCATCATGTCGATTTCCCGACTCGACGACATGTGGGTGTCGTTCAGTGTGCGCGAGGAGAAACTCAAAGACCTTCCGATGGGCAAGGAGGTGAAAGTGACCATTCCGGCCCTGGACAACAAAGAGACCCAGATGGAGGTGTACTATATCCACGACATGGGAAGCTATGCTGTGTGGCAGGCCACCAAGGCCTACGGCGGCTACGACAGCAAGACTTTCGAGGTGAAGATGCGCCCCAAGGAGAAGGTGGAAAATCTGCGTCCCGGCATGTCGGTGCTGCTCAAGTGAGCCCGCATGAAGGCAGGGATTGCCGCCATATAGTAAATTTGTGAAGAAATAATCAACATTGACGATAAGAGATTACATACGCGAGTCATTCAAACGTGGGTTTGTGCAGATAGTGCGCCGCCCCATGTATGTGCTCATGATGCTTATCATGCCCGTTGTGGGGGCTTTGTTCCTGCTCAGCCTGATGGAGCAGGGTGCCATTCGCCAGGTGCCGGTGGGCATTGTGGACTTGGACCAGAGCAGCATGTCGCGTCAGCTGGGCCGTACCCTCAAGGCATTTCCCCAGGTGAACGTGTGCCGTGACTACAAAGACTTCACCACAGCCCGTGCCGCGGTGCAGCGTGGTGAAATCATGGGTTTCTATCTCATTCCGCCTGAACTTGAGGATCGCGCATTGGGCGGCCGCCAGCCTGTGGTGAGTTACTATGTGAACTATGCCTACATCGCTGCCGCGTCGATGCAGTTCAAGGGCTTCAAGACCATCTCGTTGCTGGCCAATGGCGGCATCGCCCAAGTGGCGCTTCGCAAGGTGGGGCTGCGCCCCGAGGCCATCAGTTCAACGTTGCAGCCTTATGTGGCCCACACCTATTCCCCGGGCAACCCCTGGCTCAACTATAATTATTACTTGTGCCTGTCGTTTGTGCCATGCTTCTTTGCGCTGTTTGTGCTGCTGGTGACCGCATTCTCGTTAGGAACCGAGTTCAAGAGCGGATTCTGCACCCAGTGGCTGCGCGCGGCCGGTGGCAACATGGTGCTTGCCCTCACCGGCAAGTTGCTGCCCCAGACGGTGATTTTCACTGCCGTGGGTTGGTTCATCCAGTGGCTCATGTACTGCGTGTTCCACTTGCCGCTCAATTGCAACCCGTGGCACATGCTGCTGGCGATGCCCCTGTTTGTCATGGCCAATCAAGGGTTTGCCGTCACCATGTTTTGCATCACCCCCAATTTCCGCTACGGCTCCACGTTGTGTTCGCTCATGGGCATGCTGTCCTTCTCATTCTGCGCGTTCTCGCTTCCCGAGGAGGCCATGTATCCGTGGGTGCAGTCGCTGGGCTACACCGTTCCCACGAAGTATTATTTCCTGTTGTCGATTGACCAGGCGTTGAACGGCATCAGCCTGTACTATTCACGAGTGTATTATGCGATGTTGGGATTGTTTATCCTGTTGCCGCTGCTCTTGTCGTGGCGACTGAAGAATGAATGTAAAAATCCTGTGTATGTCCCGTAGCAACAATCCCATATGGCGCTGGCTGGTGGAGGCCTATCGAGTGTGCCGCCGCGAGTTCACGCTCACGTTCAACGACAAGGGCGTGGTGATATTCTTCTTGTTGTTGTGCGCCATTTACCCCGTGCTTTACTCCTTGATTTATAACACCGAGGTAGAGCACGACATGCCTGTGGTGGTGATTGACGACTGCCGCTCACACTTGTCGCGCGAATTGGTGCGCCGTCTCGATGCCACCCCCGAGGTGGCCGTGGTGGCTTATGCCGCCACCATGCAGGAGGCTCGCGACCTGCTGGCCCGCAAGAAGGCCTACGGCATTGTGGCTGTGCCTCGCGATTTTGAGACGAAAGTGACGATGGGGCAGCAGTCGCACATCACGGTTTTTGCCGATATGGGCTTGATGTTCCGCTACAAAAACCTACTCATGGCCACCACCAATGTCACCCAGGATATGGGCGGCGACATCCTTCACGCCGCAGTGGCTCCTGTCCTCTATAATCATGGCGCGGTGATTGAGAACCGCCAGGTGCCCATCGGCAACACTGCCATGGGGCTGGGCAGCGCGGTGTTGCTGTTTATCTTGCCGCTGGTGGTGCAGCAAAGCATGTTGCTGGGCATCGGCATGTTGCATGGCGGGAGCATTGAGCGCCGTCGGCGCAACGGCGGTTACGACCCTCTTGGGGTCGATGCCCGTCCGGGTGCGATGCTTGCCGGTAAAATGGTGTGTTATCAGGTTATCTACATCCTGCCGGTGATTTATGCCCTTTACATCGTGCCCATGCTGTTTGATTTTCCACAGAATGCCAATCTGTTCAATATCTTGGTGCTTGCCGTGCCGTTCATCATAGCATCGGCCATGATGGGGCAGGTGCTGCGGGTGTTTGTCAACGAGCGCGAGTCGGTGTTCTTGCTCATGGTGTTCACCAGTGTGGTGTTCGTGTTCCTCACCGGTGCCTCGTGGCCACGTCATGAGATGAGCCGTTTTTGGATAGCGGTGGGCGACTGCGTGCCCTCCACATGGATGTGCAATGCCTATGTGCTCATGCAGAGCGACGGTGCCACGCTGCACAGTGTCACGCACCAGTTGAACATGCTATGGCTTCTTTGCGGCATTTTCACTGTCTTGGCCTATGTGGTGGAGCGATGGGTGAGCCGTCCGCGTTACCGCAATTGGCAGGAGAAGTCGGCAGCCAATCCTTCGGCCCTGCATAAGTACGACCTCTACAAGCATGGCCTGGGCTGAGCCATAATGGCTTTAAGGCGGTAATCAGTTGTTTTTTCACAATATCTGGTGGAAAAAGGTGCAAAGCGATAAAATTTTGTTATCTTTGCAGCGTATAACCAATCGAAATTGAATTTTGGACCCTGACCCTCTTTTATGTGGCTTGAATTTTTTGTGCGGCATCCTTGCCCAAGCACATCAGGCCTCTGTTACAATCAACGTACCCACTTTAGGAAGCATTTTTGCCATACTGGTAGCCCTGTGTGGCTTGTTGCTGTCGGCGTTTAATTCCGGTTCGGAAATCGCCTATTTCTCGTTGACGCCTGATGACGTGGAGCGCATCGAGGACGACGGCCAGCGCGCCCGCGTGTCGTGGCTGCTGTCCAATCCCGAGCGGCTGCTTTCCACCATCTTGATAGGCAACAATCTGGTGAACGTGATGATTGTCATCGTGCTGAACTATGCGATGAACCAGATATTCCACTTCGAAAGTGCGGCAGTCGATTTTCTGGTTCAGACGGTGATATTGACTTTTCTCATCCTGCTCTTTGGAGAGGTGATTCCCAAACTTTATGCCACCAATAACAACCGAACGTTTGCGGCAATGGTGTCGGGGCCGTTATGTGTGGCCGTGCGCTTGTTCTCGCCGCTGTCGCGCATCCTGGTCAAGGGCACCGGCATTGTGAGCAAGGTGGTGAGTGAAAAGGCCGACGACATCTCGATGGACGACCTGTCGCACGCCCTGGAGCGCAGCGACATGAAGAGCGAGGAGGAGAAGGAGCTGCTGGAGGGCATCCTCACCTTTGGCGAGAAGACGGTGAGTGAAATCATGCGTCCGCGCATCGATGTGGTGGATGTGGATTATAACGACAAGTTCACCGATGTGGTGAACAAGGTGATTGAGGCCGGCTATTCGCGCATGCCCGTCTATGATGAGCAGCCCGACAACATCAAGGGCATCCTTTATGCCAAGGATTTGTTGCCCTACATAGGCAAGCGCGATGACGACTTCCGCTGGCAGACGCTGTTGCGTCCGGCCTATTTTGTGCCCGAAACCCGCATGATTGACGACCTGCTGGAAGATTTCCGCAAGAAGAAGATGCACATGGCCATCATCGTCGATGAGTATGGCTGCACACAAGGCATCGCCACGCTGGAGGATGTGCTGGAAGAGATAGTGGGCGACATCGACGACGAATACGACACCGAGGAGAAATTTTATACCCGGCTGAACCAAAACACCTACATGTTCGACGGGAAAACCCTGCTGAGCGACTTTTTCCGTGTCCTTGACCTGGACGACGATGTGCTGGGCGATGCCACGGCCGATGCCGAAACGATAGCCGGACTGTTGCTTAACATCAAGGGCGATTTTCTCAAGGAAAACGAGGAGGTGCAGTGCGGTCCGTTGTCGTTCACGGTGACCAAGGTGGTTCGCTACCGAATAGCCAAGGTGAAAGTGAAAATCAATGAGGAAGCCCTGGCTGCCTCGGCCAATAAATAAAACAGGACAATCAAATACCATAGAAAACGACATGCCATACCTTAGAAAAGTACCATATCCCGACGGAACCCACATCTATTTGTGGGAGCTCAACGAGTCGCCTGCCGAACTTACGGCACAGTGCAAGCGCCGGGGGTTGAAAACCCTGGGATTGCGTCCCAGCATGGCACGCTCAAGGCAGTGTGAACTACTTGTCGAGTCGCTGTTGCTGCACATTATATTCGGTGAGCCGGTGGAACTGCGGCATTTGCCCGGCGGCCAGCCTTATGTGACCTCCCACCATGATGTTCACATCAGTGTGTCGCACACACACAGCCTGGTGTGCGTGGCCATCAATGCTCATCACCGCATCGGAATTGACGTGGAGACCTGGGGCACGCGAGTGCTGCGTGTGCGCGACAAGTTTCTCAGTGCTGCCGAGCAGCAATTCGTCGCCCCTGGAGACACCGATTCCCATTTGGTGGCATGGACGGCCAAGGAGGCCCTTTACAAGGCTCACGGCCAAGCGGGCGTGAGCCTCACAGCCGACTTGAGCCTTGAGCCATTTAAGTCGCTGGGAGGTGGAACGCTGACTCTCCATGCTCATTGCCAAGGCGAGAAATACGAGTTGAGAACCACAGCATGGAGCGACCACATGATAACATTGGCCTACCGTGTTGCCGACATTGAAAATATAGAAAAAACATAACGCAATGAAAACAAAACACATCCTTGCTGTGGCCGCCATCGTGGCCGGCTGCGGCACCTCGCTGGCCTGCACCAATCTGCTGGTGGGCAAGAATGCCAGTGCCGACGGCGCTGCGATGATCACCTATGCCGCCGATGCCCACACCATCTATGGCGACCTGCAATACCTGCCGGCGGCCGATCATGCGCCAGGCTCCATGCGTTCCATCGACGACTGGGACACCGGCCTGCATCACGGGGAGATTCCCGAGGTGGCCCACACCTATGCCGTGGTGGGAAACATGAACGAGCATCAGCTCACCATCGCCGAGAGTACTTATGGCGGTCGCCATGAGCTTACCGACACTACCGCCGGTGCCATTATGGACTATGGCAGCCTCATCTATGTGACCTTGCAACGTGCCCGCACCGCCCGCGAGACCATCCAGGTGATGACCGACCTGGTGGCTCGCTATGGCTATAACAGTGAGGGCGAGTCATTCTCCATCGGCGACCCCAACGAGATTTGGGTGATGGACATGATAGGCAAGGGCGGCAAGGAGAAAGGCGCCGTGTGGGTGGCTGTGCGCATTCCCGATGATTGTATCGCCGGGCATGCCAACCAGTCGCGCATCTATCGTTTTCCCCTCAAGGACAAGGAGAACTGCATCTACTCGAAAGACGTTATCAGCTTTGCCCGCAAGATGGGCTATTTTAATGGCAAGGACGCCGACTTCGAGTTCTCGACGGCTTACGCACCCAGCGATTTCGGCACCCTGCGCGGATGCGACGCACGCGTGTGGAGCTATTTCAACCGCTTTAAGAGCGGCATGGATGCCTATCTGCCATTTATCCGTGGCAAAAAAGGTGCCGAGGTGATGCCCCTCTATGTGAAGCCCGACCGCAAAATTTCGGTGCGCGACCTGCAAGAGATGATGCGCGACCACTTTGAGGGAACGCCTTTCGACATGACCAAGGACCCGGGTGCCACCAACTACTGGGGTGTGCCTTACCACTGGCGCCCCATGGAGTTTAAGGTGGATGGCGAAACCTACAGCATGGAGCGTGCCATCGCCACCCAGCAGACAGGCTGGGTGTTTGTGGCGCAAATGCGCTCGTGGATGCCCGCGCCAGTGGGCGGCGTGCTGTGGTTCGGCGTGGATGATGCCAACACGGCCGTCTTCGTGCCCATGTATTGCTGCATGACCGAGGTGCCCGCCAGCTATGCCCGCGGCCAGGCCGACCTCTACACCCTGAACTGGGACAGCGCGTTCTGGGTGAACAACTGGGTGGCCAATCAAGCCTATGGCCGCTATTCGGTGATGATTGACGACATCCGCAAGGTGCAACGCTCGCTCGAAGACGGTTTTGCTCAGCGCCAGCCCCAAGTGGAGAGCCAAGCACAGGAATTGCTGAGGAATGGTGATGCGGCCCAAGCCGTGCAACTGCTCACCAACTACAGCGTTGACGCCGCACAAGACGCCACTGCGCGCTACCGCCGACTGGGCGAGTATTTGTTTGTGAAATACATGGACGGCAATGTCAAGAAGGAGAAGGACGGGCAGTTTGAGCGCAATGAGGCCGGCATGCCTGTGCAGCCCACATGGCCCGGCTATACGCCTGAATATTACCAGACCGTGGTCCATGGCAGCGGTGACCGCCTGAAGGTGATTGAGCCTGAAAAGTAAATTTTCCTGACAGGAAATATTGACAAGGCCCCGATGGGAATTAAACCAAAGGGGCCTTTTTAGTGTCAAAACGAAAAACTACGACAATGACCAAGACAATGAGATGGAACAATTACCTGCTGGCCGCATTGCTTATGTGCTCGTCGCTGCTGGCCGCAGCCGCCCCCAATTTTACCTCCGAGCGGCTCAACTATCAGATTGTGTATCAATGGGGCCCCATCTGGAAACATGCGGGTGACGCCACCTTGAGCATCAACAAAAAAGGGAGCGGATACTTGGCCATGCTCACTGGCAAAACACGCTCCTGGGCCGACAAGGTGTACCCCGTGCGCGACACGCTCAAATGCACGCTCAATGCCGGCATGCAGCCCCTCAAGTATGAGAAATTGACCCACGAAAAGGACTATTATGCCCGCGACGAGGTGAACTTCACCTATAACTACAGCCACACCAGCGCCCAGTGCTACCGCTACAGGCCCGGCCGCGAGACGGTGTCGCTGGAGCTGAAAGCCCAGTGCCAGGCCTACGACATGCTCAGTGTTTTTTATATGCTGCGTGGCATCGACTACGATGCGTTGAGTCAGAACAAGGCTATCACCACCGTCATTTTCTCGGGAAAAGAAAAGGAATACCTCACCATCCGCTACATGGGCAAGAAAACAGTGAAGTTGCGTGATGGAAGTCGCCACGACTCCTACCACATTAAGTTTAAATTCACTCAAAAAAGCGGCAAACAGTCGAGCGACGACCTTGACGCGTGGATGAGCGCCGATGTGGCGCGCATCCCACTGCTGCTCGAAGGAAAGCTGCCCGTGGGTAAGGTGAAGTGCTACTACGCGCAGTGAGCGTGCCGGCTTGCGCTTTTGGAACCTCAAATAGTTTGTAATTGCTGAATTTTCGCTATATTTGCAAAAAATGCGAATTATGAAAAAGACTATCATTCACTTTTTTGCCTTGGGACTTATTCTTAGTGTGCCCTGTGGCTGTAAGAACGACAAACAGGCGGCTGCCGTGGCAGCGGTGCCTGAGACTGAAAACGCAGTCACCACCGATAAAACTCCTCTTCCTGACGATGAGGCTCAGGAAGTACCCGACGAGAAAATGGAGAAACAGGGCGGAATGTATGACCCAAGTGACGTGGCCCGGTTCTGGAAGAAACGCACCATCCAAGTGCCCGGAAGCAAGAACGACATTGTGGCCCTTTTTGAGGCGTTCTACACCGAGTGGCCCACCGTGGAAGGCAACCGAATTGTTCATATGACCAACCCGGCACTGGCCCCTGAGCATGAGAGGTATGAGTGGGGCTCTGTGATCGACCGGAAGAATGGCTATGTGGAGTCGGCCTGGTACGAGTGTGAAGACGAAGACCTGGGCACCGTGTCGGCTTGTGTGTGGAACCGTAAAAACGGCCACAAGCTCTTCGCTGTGAACTTTGCCTCCGAAAAACATTTCGTGTGCTTCTATGACTACGACCCCGCCAAGCGAACGCTCACCCCTGAGGAGAGCCCAATCAAAAAGGAGCATTTTAACTTCCCTGACAAAGAGCCCTTGTGGTACACGCTGCCTCAAGAGGGGAAGACGCTTGAAGTGGTAGAACGTGTCGATGATGACTATAAAGTGTGGAGCACATACTATCAGTTCGATGGCCAGAACTTGAAGTTTGCCGGTCATGAACAATGACAGTGTAATGACAATCTCATTTTTCGGCGCAGGTCATCGACTGATGGCTTGCGCCGATTGCTCATGCGAGGTGGGGCACAGGAGCGCGGCAAGGCGTTACCCGGGGGCGAGAAGACGGGCGCAATTTGGCCGATTGGGAAAAAAATTGTAATTTAGCGGTTTGAAACAACCGAAAGAGATAATGAAAGAACGAAAGATACGCATTGGCATCACCCAAGGGGATACCAATGGAATAGGACTCGAGGTGGTGCTCAAGGCACTGTCGGACCCTGCCATGACCGAACTGTTTGTGCCGGTGATTTACGGCTCGAGCAAGGTAATCTCATATCATCGCAAGGGGTTGGAACTTCCTGCAATGCAAATGAATGTGGTGGGCAATGTGGAGCGCGTACGCGACACGTCGGTCAACATAGTGGATTGCTGCGGCAATGAAGAAGTGAAAGTGGAACTGGGCGTGCCCAGCAAGATTGCCGGGCGTGCGGCTTATATGGCGCTTGAGGCGGCAGTGGCCGACCTGAAAGCCGGCAACATCGACGCACTGGTGACTGCTCCCATCAACAAGGATAATATCCAGAGCAGTGAGTTTACATTTCCGGGACACACCGAGTATCTGGAGAGTGTGGCCGGCGACGGCTTCCATGCGCTGATGGTGCTTCACAATGCCGATTTGCGCGTGGCGCTGGTGACCACGCACCTGCCTATCAAGGATGTGGCTGAGGCCATCACCCGCGAGTCGGTCTTGACCGCACTTACGGCTTTCGATGCCTCACTGCGCCGCGACTTCGGCTTGGAGCGCCCGCGCATTGCCGTGCTGTCGCTCAATCCCCACGCAGGTGAGAACGGGCTGATGGGTCATGAGGAGCAGGAGACCATCCGTCCGGCTATGGAGCAGGCTCTCGATGAGAACCGGATTCTGAGTTTCGGCCCGTATGCAGCCGACGGCTTTTTCGGCAGCGAGGCGTGGCGTCATTTTGATGGCGTGCTGGCCATGTATCACGATCAGGGATTGGCCGCTTTCAAGACTTTGGCCATGGACGACGGCGTGAACTTCACCGCTGGCCTGCCGTTTGTCCGCACCAGCCCCGACCACGGCACTGGTTATGACATCGCCGGAAAAGGAGTGGCGAAAGAATCGTCGATGCGAGCCGCCATCTATGCGGCCATTGATGTGTGCCGTAACCGAATGCGGTGGGACGAGGCCCAAGAAAACCCCTTGCGCAAGGTGTATCATGACCGCGGAAAAGACAATGTGGTGTTGGACCTGACAAGCGACGAAGAATGAACTATGCCATTATAGCAGCCGGTGAAGGCTCGCGCCTGGCCCAAGAGGGTGTTGCACGTCCCAAGCCCCTTGTGCTTCTCAACGGCGAGCCGATGATAGGACGCCTGATAAACCTCTTTGTGCGTTGCCATGCCGAGAGCATCAGCGTCATTGTCAATGAGCAAATGACCGAGGTGCAAGACTACCTGCGGTCGCTTTCGCTGCCTGTGCCCATGCATCTGGTGGTGAAATCCACTCCCAGCTCGATGCATAGCTTTGCCGAACTGAGCCGTGTGCTTCCTGAAGGCAAGTTCTGCCTGACGACAGTCGACACCATTTTCCGTGAGAAGGATTTCGCCCGGTATATTGATGCCTTTGAGTGCGACACATGCCACGACGGCATGTGGGCAGTCACCCCCTTTGTTGACGATGAGAAACCCCTGTGGGTTGCCGTGGACAACAATATGGACATTACTGCATTTCTTGACTCCAATCCCGACGGGTGTGCACACTTGGTGAGCGGCGGAGTGTATGCGATGACCCATCGGGCCTTCCCCGTGCTTTACGACTGCTTGGAGAGCGGCGTGTCGCGCATGCGCAATTTTCAGCGTGCGCTCGTTGCCGCGGGAATGCGCCTGCAAGCCTATAGCATCGACAAAATCGTCGACGTGGACCATGCCGGCGACATTGCCACGGCCGAAGAATTCTTAAATACTGATAACCGATAATCGATAATTGATAGTTATGGCAGATATAAAAATTGCTGGAATCATGCGGGCTGGCGCTTATTCGCCCAACCACATCGGAAACGACACAGCTATCTTCAATCTCACTGCTGAGCAACTGCGCAAGCGTGGCTGCCAGGTGAATGTCTACAGCGAGGAACAATTCAACCGCGACGGGGTGAACGGTGAGGACTTTGTGCTGGCCATGTGCCGTGAACAGTCTTCAATAGAACGTCTGCAACGGCTGGAAGACGACGGCCTGCTGGTCATCAACTCGGGCTATGGCATTGAAAACTGCACCCGGGAGCGAATGACCCGCATTTTGCTGGGCAATGGCATCCCCTATCCCGAAAGCCTGATAGTGAACACCAACGAGAACATCAAACCCGCGCTCAAGAAGGCCGGCTTCAAAAGTTGCTGGATTAAGCGTGGCGACTTCCATGCCATGCACAAGGAAGATGTGAGCTATGTGCGTCACATCGACGAAGCGCAAGAGGTGCTGCAAGAGTATTTTTATCGTGGCATCAAGCGTGCCGTCATCAATGTGCACCTGGTGGGCGACCTTGTGAAGTTTTACGGTATCAAGGACAGTCCTTATTTCTTTTGGTTCTATCCTTTTGATGCGGGGCACAGCAAATATGGCTGGGAAGAGGTGAACGGCCGTTCGCAAGGCATCACTTTCGATGTGAAAGCGCTCAAGTCGATGTGTCAACGTGCCGCCGAAGAGCTCAACGTGATGATTTATGGCGGTGATTGCATCGTGGGTGAGGGTGGCGACATCAAAATCATTGATTTCAATGACTGGCCCAGTTTTGCTCCATGCCGTAACGAGGCGGCGCCTCACATTGCCAAGGCCATTCTCGCCGCAATCAAGGCACATTGATTATTATTCAAAACGAAAAATCTCACAACATGAGTCTTAGAGAAGAATACAAATCCTCACTCAAGTCGATGGACACTGAGGAACACATTGATTTATACTTCTATCGCCCGTTGGGCTTTGCTTGGGCCAAATTGTTTGCCAAGTTGGGTGTTTCTCCCAATGCCGTGACCGTTGCGTCCATCTTTTTGGGCGTGGCCGGTGGCATCCTGCTCTACTTTGGACAACCCGGACTCGCCTGGCTCAACTATTTGGGAATTTTCCTTATCATTTGGGCCAATACTTACGACAGTGCCGATGGCCAGCTGGCCCGCATGACCAAGCAATACTCGCGGTTGGGTCGCATCCTCGACGGACTGAGTGGCGATTTTTGGTTTGTGGCCATTTATTTCGCATTGGTGTTCCGTGAGTTGGATTTCGGCGATGCCTGGCCCGGACATTTTTTTGCCGACCATCCTTGGGTGATTTGGGTGTTGGCCGTTGCCGCAGGGCTCAGTCATGCCAAGCAGGCTGCAAGCGCCGATTACTACCGTCAGTTTCATTTGTATTTTCTGAAAGGTAAGGAAGGAAGTGAGTTGGATAGCACCGACGCCCTGGACGCAGCTTATGCAGCTGTGCCGTGGCAGGGTAATTTCTGGAAAAAACTCACTATGCTGGTCTATCGCAATTACACCGCCAACCAAGAGGTGCTCACTCCGCGGATGCAGGCGTTGCGCCGTGAACTCAAAGAGCGCTATGGCGACGATGTGCCCCAGGATTTCCGCGACCGCTTCCGTGTCAAGAGCCTGCCTCTGATGAAATACACCAACATGCTGTCGTTCAACACACGCATCATTGCCATGTTTGTGTCGGTCATCATCGACATGCCGTGGCTTTATTTCGTCTTTGAGCTGCTTGTGCTCAACATCATGATGGTCTACATGATCATGCGTCATGAGCATTTTTGTCGCAATTTTGTGGCTCAATTAAGGCGAGAGGCATGACACAGGGCATCATCTTTGATTACGGTGGCACGCTCGACAGCCGTGGAGTGCATTGGAGCGAGGTGATTTGGGCCGCTTACGAGCGTGTGGGCGTGAAAGTGAGCAAGTCGCAATTCCGCGAGGCCTATGTTTATGCCGAGCGGGAATTGGCTCGCGTGCGTCACATCCTTCCCGATGATGACTTTTTGAGCTTGTTGCAAAAAAAGATGCGCATTGAACTCTCTTGGCTGTCCGCGCACGGACTGTTGCCTGCTGAGCATGCTGAAGAGATGGCGCTTGCCGTTGCAGCCGAGTGTGATGCCCAGGCTCGTGCTTGCATTGCCGAGGCTTTGCCTGTATTGGAAATCTTGTCGGCCCGTTATCCGTTGATGTTGGTGAGCAACTTTTATGGCAATGTGGATTCGGTGCTGCGTGGTTATGGTATCCGTCATTTTTTCAAGGGCATTATCGAGAGCGCCGTGGTAGGTGTGCGCAAGCCCAATCCCACGTTGTTCAAATTGGGCGTTGATGCCCTGGAGCTGGCGGCAGCCGATGTGTTGGTGGTGGGGGACAGCCTGAAGAAAGACATCTTGCCTGCCGAGTCATTGGGTTGTCAGGTGCTTTGGCTCAAGGGAAAGGGATGGACAGCCGATGAGGATGAGCAGACCCATCCCCGCACCATCACCCGCATTGAGCAGGTGCTGGAATATGTCTAAAATACGAAAAAACACTAAAATGTTTAAAAATCTTTAAAGGGCTGTAAATTTATGTATTTGCGACCTAAAACGCATTTTTTTTGCCCCGAAACCCCAACGTGCGATTAACAATTGGAAACACTTTTGTGCCCATTTGTAGGCATCTTTGATGAATGTTAGCATTTGTCGCTAAGTTATAAGGTAAATTAACTAAAAAGATACACTATTTAATTGTTTAGTTCAAAAAAAGGCAGTAATTTAGCGCCGAATTTTTCGCTTTACGGAGTGATGAACAAAGAATACAAACAATTAAAAGTAGAATAGTATTTTAAATTATGAAAAATCCAAATCTTAAGCCCGCTACCGGCAAGCTCGGTATTATGG
>JAFVCX010000110.1 GCA_017478855.1 Muribaculaceae bacterium
AACAATTGCTGTTCCGATTAAAAAGCTCAAAGTGCTTGCAGTTAAATTTAAACCGAAAATTTTACCTCTGACTCTATCGGGTGTAATTTTTTGCAAAATTGTATCTAACATTACGATTACAACGGCATCTGCCTAATCGTCACACTTGACGCCATAAAGCAATATGGCAAGTATTTTCGCGTGGGCGTATCTATTTTCAACAATACTAACACCAACATTGAGTTTGACCCGGGCCAGATTACTGCCATCGGACGTTTTTTCAAGAAAAATAAAAACAAGGTGGCCGAGGACAGCTACATCAATGTTGCTGACTCATGTTTTTATTATGACCCGAACCAAGTACAAACAAAGGATATGCGCATATGGAATTTTGCCGACTATACCAAGAAGGTGCATCGTCGTCAGCAATGGGACCAAGTATTGGTTGCTCTCAGTGAAACTCAGGCAGCGCAAAATGCAAGTTATTCCACTTCAGAAACTACAAGCCTAACCCACGGCACTACGCATGCCTATGGCAATAGCAACACTTTTGGCTCTTTTAATACAAATTCATATAAAAGTAATCATTCTGTCACATATTCCACCACAAAGACTTTCGACGCAACAGCGGCGGCCATTGCGAATGAACGTGCCGCAAAAAATATCGCCGCATATGCAGAAAGCCTCGAGGACGAAGCGAATGCCATTAACGAAAGTTATCTGCAACCAACAACGATTGACCCACAAACTCAAATGGCAGGATACTTTCTCATCAATAAAGACAAGCCCCATATTATAGACCTGACAATTCCTATCAATGGTGTGGCATATCAATTTCATTTCACTGAAATCCCGAAGTGATTCACGCCACATTTTCGTTGCCTAGAGAGTGGAAAAATGGAACAGTGCATGAATTGTCATTAAAAGACAATTATGCCCACAAATCCGGCGGCAATGATGACTGCAATGGGATGAATTTTAGTGAAATATACCACACAAAACGAGGTGACGCAAATGATGATGGAGATGGCGCGATGAGTAAGGTCGTAGCCAAAGTTTTCGCTGTTCATCAGCAGCAGGGCCGCCGAGGCGATGAGGCCCACAATCACAGGACGCAAACCCACAAAGGCTCCACGCACCCATGGGCTTTCGTGGTGCCGCGCAATGTAGTGGCTGGCGCAAAGCGTGAGCACAAAGGGCGGCAACACCACCGTGAGGGTGGCCACAATCGAGCCGAGCACGCTACCGGTAACCACGTAGCCTATGTAGGTGGCGCTATTGATGCCTATGGGGCCGGGAGTCATCTGCGAAATGGCCACGATGTCGGTAAACATCTGGCTCGTGATCCAGCCCGAATCCACCACCTCGCGCTGAATGAGCGAGAGCATGGCATAGCCACCACCAAACCCGAAAAGACCTATCTTCAGGTAAGCCCAGATGAGTTTCAAGTAGGTTTCAATCATGGTCGGTGAGCTGTTTGCGTGAGTAATAGATGCACCCCGCTGCCGCACCGGCCACAATGAACACGATGGGATTGGAAATGACGGGCAGCTTGGAATAGATGAGCAGAGCCACTGCCACCGGAATGGCCACCGTGCGCCACGTGATGCCCACACTGCGGGCGGTGGTGATGACGGGAGCCACAATGAGGGCAACCACAGCCGGACGAATGCCCATGAAGATGCGGCTCACGATGGCATTGTTCTTGATGGTGTCGGGCGTGAGAAACACAGCAATGGCGAGAATGATGAGAAACGACGGCAAAATGGTGCCCAATGCCGCGCACACACTGCCGCGCAGGCCACGCAGGCGATCGCCAATCACCGTGCTGATGTTCACCGCCAAGATACCCGGCATGCTCTGCGCCACGGCAAGGAGGTCGACAAACTCAGTTTCTTCAAGCCATGCATGCTTCTCCACAACCTTACGGCGAATGATACTAATCATGGCCCAGCCACCGCCAAAGGTGAACAATCCTATCTTGAAGAACGTCGCAAACAGCGACGCATACACGTTGTCACAGTTCTTCTTCATGGCGGTTTTCTTGGAAGGTCGAAAATAACTCGGCCAGCACATACATGCTGCCGCCCACAAAGATGAGGTCGGCCTCAGGCCGCGCCGCTTGTTGGGCAGCGGCAAGAGCCTCGTTCACACTGGCATAGCATTCACCTTGCAGACCACATGCGGCAGCCATGCGCCGCAGCTCGCCGGCCGGCAAGGCACGGGGCGTGCACGCCTGCGTGAAATAATAGGTGGCTTCCTGCGGCAAGAGCGGCAAAATGCGCTTCAAGTCCTTATCACGCATAAAGCCCACCACCATGTGCAGCCGTTCATAGCGTTCATGGGCCAGTTGAGTGGTCACCCACTTGATGCCCGCCAAATTGTGGCCCGAATCACACACCACGCGCGGATGGGTTTGCAAGGTTGTCCAGCGGCCCATGAAACCGGTGAGCTGGCACACCTGCGCCAGTCCTGCCCTCACGGCCTCGGGCGGCACAGCAACGCCTTGCGCCACCAGCTGGTCGATGGCTGTGAGTACCGTGGCTATGTTGGCCAGCTGATAATCGGCCGTGAGCGCACACGCCAGCGTGGCTCCTGAGCGAGTTGTCACAATCTGACAACTATCGGCATGAATGCTGGCCGCAATGGGATTTAACTCATCGGCAAAAACGATGGGCGCGCCCTCTTCTTTCGCCTTCTGCTCAAACACCTGCCTCACCTCGCCTTGCGCCTCGCCCACCACCACCGGCACGCCGGCCTTGATGATGCCGGCCTTCTCGCGGGCTATTTCGGGCAACGTGTCGCCCAAAAATTCGGTGTGGTCGAGTGAAATGTTGGTGATAACGCTCAAGATGGGCGTGATGATGTTGGTACTGTCGAGCCGCCCTCCCAAGCCGGTTTCAATCATGGCGAAGTCCACCTTGCAATCGGCGAAATAGCGAAACGCCATGGTGGAGGTCAGCTCGAAAAACGAGGGGTCGCCGGCATAACCGCGCCGCATAAAGTCGTCCACAAAACGCACCACCTCTTGGCGGGGAATCATGCGGCCATTCACGCGGATGCGCTCGCGAAAATCCACGAAGTGCGGCGATGTGAACAGCCCCACCCGATAGCCCGCGCTTTGCAGCACCGCCGCCAGCATGGTCGAAACCGAGCCCTTGCCATTGGTGCCGGCAATGTGCACGCTGCGATACTGGCGATGCGGGTGCCCATAGAGGGCATCGAGGTCGCGGCTCGTTTGCAAGCCGGGCTTGTAGCCGCCGGCTCCCTGCCGCTCATAGGAAGGACGCTGGCCGTAGAGGTAGTCGAGGGTCTGCTGATAGGTCATGGCAGCAAGGCGATGATGCCATTTTTAATCAAGAACAGCCTCCACATCAAGGGCCACCAGCGCACTTTGTGGCAACTCCTTGACGGCCATCGATGTGCGTGCCGGATAAGGCTCGCTGAACGCCTCGGCATACACCGCATTCATCTCACTGAAGAGATACATTTCTTGCAACAAGACGGTGGTCTTCACCACATTGTCGAGCGTAGCTCCGGCATCGGCCAAGATGTTGCGAATGTTCTCAATCACTTGGCGCGTTTGCTCCTGAATGGTATTGCCCATTTGCCCCGTGGCGGGGTCGACGGGCAGCTGCCCCGACACGAAGATGCGGTTGCCGCACCTGATGGCGTTGCTGTAAGCACTGATTTCGGCCGGAGCCTTCACCGATTGTATTTTTTCCTTCATCTTGATTTGAGGTGTTAGCTTCAAAAAAGTCAGCAGGGCTATAAGCCGGGTTATGTGACCTCACAAAGAGGCCGCTTGTCATTTATCTGTCCGGCACATTGCTGCGCCGGTAACGTGGCTGGGCCACATAGCTGTCTACCCCCCGACAATGGGCGAGCAACCCTTCACTGCCGGTATACTTGACATTGCAACTCACAGGTAGTGCGGCATGCCGTGTCGCCACGGCATCCGGTGGGCTCTTACCCCGCCTTTTCACCCTTACCGCCCGATGGCGGCGGTTGTTTTCTGTCACCTTCACCCCGCGGTCGCCCACGGCTTCCCGTTAGGAAATGTGATGCTCTGTGTTGCCCGGACTTTCCTCTCGCCAGCCGTTTCCAACTTTGGCGAGCGACCAGCCACCCTACTGACGCTGCAAAGGTACGGCAATTCGTGCTTTTGGGCAATTTTTTTTGACTTTGCCCACAAAATTTTCACAATTCTGCCCCTTTCAGAAAATAAATACAGAGAAGCAACAGCTTCCCTGCCAAACTCCAGTCACCGTACTACCGAGTTTCCCAATCCTTAGTTGGTATTTGCTCGAAGGTATCTGACCCTATGGAGGGTCTAACGTGCCCTAAGAACATCGCAAAATTAATATCTTTTTTCGCATCACAAAATTTTGAGCCTTTTATCAGATATGTGAAAAGTTTGATGTAATTTTGTAGTGAATTTGCATGTACAACCCGGCCCTTCTGCCCGAAAAGGCAGCCAACAGGCCGAAATACAATCAATTATCACCCCTCATGGACCACACAGCGAAGCAAACCCTCCTCGACACCCGCTACCTGCGCATGGCGCAGATCTGGGCCGAAAATTCCTACTGCCGGCGGCGGCAAGTGGGTGCCATCATCGTCAAGGACAAGATGATTATCAGCGACGGCTACAACGGCACGCCGCAAGGGTTTGAGAACGTATGCGAGGACGATGACGACCACACCAAGGCCTATGTGCTGCATGCCGAAGCCAACGCCATCACCAAGGTGGCGCAGAGCCACAACAGCAGCAGCGGAGCCACCCTCTACGTCACCACCTCGCCCTGCATCGAGTGTGCCAAGCTCATCATCCAGTCGGGCATCAGGCGCGTGGTCTTTGGCGAATACTATCGCATCACCGACGGTGTGCAGCTGCTCAAACGCGCAGGCATAGAGTGCGTGCACCTCACCCGGCAAGACGGCCAATACCAGTCCATTCTCATTTAATGGCGATTCACATATCTTTCACCCGTTTCCCCGTTAAGAAAAGCATTTTCAGCAAGCAATGACACAACCCGCTCACAATCGTCAGGCTTTCTTGTGGCTCCCCCTGCTCATCGCCATCGCCGCCGTGGCCGGCTTCATGATGGGCAGCCGCTTCCCGAGCAAAAAATATGCGGCCGACAACGACCGCAAGCTCAACTCCATCCTGAACCTCATAGCCGACGACTATGTTGACACCGTGAACCTCGACAGCCTCATCGAGTTGTCGATACCCCAGATTTTGTCGAATCTGGATCCCCACACCACCTACTTCACCGCCGCCGACATGCGAGCCGCCACCGAGGAACTGGAGGGCAGTTTCAGCGGAATAGGCATTTCATTCATGCTCATGGGCGACACCATCCATGTGGTAGAAATAATTCCGGGCGGGCCTGCCGAGAAAGTGGGCATCTTGGCCGGCGACCGCATTGTCACCATCGACGATACGACCCACGTGGGGCCACAGCTGAGCAACAGCGGGGTGATAGGCCGGCTGCGCGGACCCAAAAACACTCAGGTGAAACTGGGCATCAAGCGCGACACCAGCAAGAAGCTCCTGTCGTTCACCGTGACCCGAGGCGACATCCCCGTCAATTCGGTGGACGCGCAATATATGCTCGACCGCACCACCGGCTATGTGAAAGTGAACCAGTTTGGCCGCAACACCTACACCGAGTTCCTCAACGCGCTCACCCAGCTCCAAAGTGAGGGGGCGAGGCGATATGTGATTGACCTGCGCGGCAACGGAGGCGGATACATGGAAATGGCGGTGCTCATGGCCAACGAATTCTTGCCCGACGGGCAACTCATCGTCTACACCAAAGGCCGCTACAAACGCGACGATTCACAAGTGTGGAGCGACGGCAACGGCCAGTTTCAAGATGCCGAGCTGGTGGTGCTCATCGACGAGTTCACGGCCAGCGCGAGCGAAATTTTCTCAGGAGCCATTCAAGACAACGACCGAGGCCTCATCGTGGGCTGCCGCTCGTTTGGCAAAGGGCTTGTGCAGCAACAGTTCGACCTGCCCGACAACAGCGCCATCAGGCTCACCATCGCACGCTACTACACCCCCTCGGGGCGCTGCATACAGAAAGACTACAAGCAAGGCATCGGAGCCTACGAGATGGAACTGTTTGAGCGCTACGAGCATGGCGAGCTCTTCAGCCCCGACAGCATGAAGGTGATGATGTCGCAAATCTTCCACACGCTCACGGGCCGCACGGTGTATGGCGGCGGTGGCATCGTGCCCGACATTTTCGTGCCGCGCGACACGAGCGGCATGTCGTCCTACTATGTGGACGTGGTCAACGCCGGCCTCATGCAGAAGTTCGCGTTCAAATATGTGGACATCAATCGCAAAGCCCTTCAGCAAATGAGCGACTACAAACAATTCTTGCGCATGTTGCCCGGCGACGACGCACTGCTCAACAACTTTGTGGACTATGCCACACAAAACGGCGTGCCGGCACGCTGGTACTACATCAACCGCTCGCGCGACGTGATGCTCACGCAAATCAAGGCCCTCGTGGCACGCGACATCTTTGGCGGCGAAGCGTTCTACCCCATCTATAACCGCAACGACAAAACCATTCAGGCCGCTATCAAAGCCCTCAACAAGCGCAAGGCGGCTTTCCCCATCACCCCCGATGACTGACACTCGCGAACTCAAAAAAGCCCTGCGCCGGCGTGTGCGCACGCTCAAGGCCGAGGTGCCACCTGCCGCCATGCGGCGCGAGGCCGAGGCCGTGTTTGCGGCCATCGAGGCCCTGCCTGAGTTTGCGGCGGCAGGCCACATTTTGCTTTATTACTCCTTGCCCGACGAGTTGCCCTCGCACTTCGTCGTGGAGCGATGGGCAGCAGCAGGCAAGAACGTCTACCTGCCGCGCATGACCGGCCCCGGCCACATGGAAGCCGTGCCCAGCGACGGCACCAACCTGAGCGACGACAACCCCTTTCATGTGATGGAACCGCAAGGCCCGGCCTCAAACCACCCCATCGACATGGTGATTGTTCCAGCCGTGGCACTCGACCGCCGGCTGCACCGCATGGGGCGCGGCAAGGGCTACTACGACCACTGGCTCGCCGAGCACCCTGATGCCCTGCGAGTGGGCGTGGCACTCGATTGCCAGCTCTTAGACACGATTCCCACCGAGCCGCACGACGTGGCTCTGCACCACGTGTTCACCGCATCAACCCACCTACAAAACACCTGATTCAGCATGAGAAAACGACTTGTTATGCACGACACCAAATTGAGCGACATCGTGCTGGCCGACCCCACCACGGTGACCGTGCTCAACCGGTTTGGCATCACTCTGGGCGTGGGCGACATGACCGTGAAGCGCATGGCCGACGACCGGGGCCTCGACGCCGAGTTCTTTGCCACCATCCTCAACACCTACATTCATGAGGACTATTTCCCTGAGCGGATTTTGGCCACGTTCGACGCTGCCACGATAGTGAACTATCTGAGCCAGACCAACGGCTATTATGAACAGTTCCAGTTGCCCAACATTGAGCGGCACTTTCAGCTGCTCATAGGCAAAAGCGACCCGCAAAACAGCAACTTGGGCCTGATGCTCAAATTCTTTCACGAAGTGAAGCAAGAGCTGCTGGCACGCATCGACGACGACCGCCACCGCTGGTTTCCGGCCATCTTGGCTCGCGAACAAGGCACACAGCCGGCCGACGACTCGATTGAGGACAAAATCAACGACTTGCTGAGCATGTTTGTCATCCACCTCAAAGGTGACTACGACCACAACTTGGCTCTGGCCGTGCTCATGGCCGTGGTGAGCCTAAAAAAAGACATCACTCAGAACAACCGCATTCGCAACCGCATTTTACGCCTGCTATCGCAGACACTTCACTCATGAGCAGCCGCACTCACATAGCCATACTCATGCACGACACGCTGGCCGCGCAAGGCCTAAAGAGCATCGTCGAGAACCAGTTTGCGGCCACCGTGCATGTGGTCGAAACCGAGGAGCAGCTCATGGCGCAGCCTGCCGATTGGGCCGACTTCATCGTGACCGATGCCGCGCACTTTGTGTCGCAGCTGCCCTATTTCCTGCCCCGGCAGGCACGCACCATCGTGGTGGCGGCCCACCAAGCGGCACCGGCACCGGCCGGTGTGACCGTCATCAACCCGCACGACGACCTCGACTCGCTGCTCACCCAGCTGGGTCGCTGCCTGCGCACCGACGCGGCCGCGCAAGCCACCGCCACACCCGCGCTCTCGCAGCGCGAAACCGAGGTGCTGCGCCTCATCGCCAGCGGCAAAATCAACAAAGAAATCGCAGGCGAGCTGCACATCAGCCTCAACACCGTGCTCACCCATCGCAAAAACATCACCTCCAAGCTCGACATCAAGAGCGTTTCGGGCCTCACCTTCTATGCCATGATGAATGGACTTGTGTAGCCCTCGCGTCTTTCGCTCAGGCGCGACCGGTAACTCCTCTCGTGGCGGCGCATGGTGGGCACTACGGCTTGGTCTTGCGGCGGCACTGTGATTTTTGGAAGAATAATGGGCGCAAAGTTCGCCCCTTTCGCAAAAAAATTGTACCTTTGCCGAATGTTTCGCGCGCTCGCATGCGTGCGAGCCTATGTGGGTATAGAACAAATCATTCTACTATAACTATTTAACGCTTTAATCAAGACATGAGAGAAAAGAAATTCATGACCTGTGATGGCAACCAAGCTGCAGCGCACATCAGCTACATGTTTACTGAGGTGGCAGCTATCTACCCCATCACTCCGTCATCGACCATGGCCGAACACGTCGACGAATGGGCGGCAGCTGGCCGCAAAAACATCTTCGGCGAAACGGTGCTTGTGCAAGAAATGCAAAGTGAGGCCGGCGCGGCAGGTGCTGTGCACGGTTCGCTCCAAGCAGGCGCACTGACCACCACCTACACCGCATCGCAAGGCCTCTTGCTGATGATTCCCAACATGTACAAGATTGCCGGCGAGTTGCTCCCGGGCGTGTTCCATGTTTCGGCACGCACACTGGCTTCGCACACGCTGTGCATCTTCGGCGACCACCAAGACGTGATGGCAACCCGCCAAACCGGTTTCGCCATGCTGTGCGAGGGGTCGGTGCAAGAAGTGATGGACCTCGCCGGTGTGGCACACCTGAGTGCCATCAAGGGTCGCGTGCCCTTTGTGAACTTCTTCGACGGATTCCGCACCTCGCATGAGATTCAGAAGGTGGAAGCCATGGATATGGAAGACCTGCGCCCGCTGCTCGACACCGAAGCGCTGGCACGCTTCCGTCGCAACGCCATGAACCCCGACAGCCCCGTCACACGAGGCACCGCCGAGAACCCCGACGTGTTCTTCCAGCACCGCGAGTCGTGCAACGACTACTACACAGCCGTGCCCGACATCGTGGAGGAATATAAGAACAACATCAGCGAAATCACCGGCCGCAAATATGGCCTCTTTGACTACTACGGTGCCAAAGATGCCGACCGCGTGATCATCGCTATGGGCTCGGTGACCGAGGCCATTCGCGAAACCATCGACTACCTCACCGAGAAAGGTGAGAAAGTGGGTTTGGTGGCCGTGCACCTCTACCGCCCCTTCTCGGCCAAGCACTTCCTCTCGGCTGTGCCCAGCACCGCTAAACGCATCGCTGTGCTCGACCGCACCAAAGAACCCGGTGCCACCGGCGAGCCGCTGTATCTCGACGTGAAAGACTGCTTCTATGGCGTGGAGAACGCACCCCTCATCGTGGGTGGCCGCTACGGACTCGGCTCGAAAGACACCACACCGGCTCAAATCCTGTCGGTCTACGAGAACCTGTCGCTTCCCATGCCCAAAAACCAATTCACCATTGGCATTGAGGACGATGTGACCTTTGCATCGCTCCCCATCAAGGAAGAAATCGCCATGGGTGGCGAGGGAATCTTCCAAGCCAAATTCTATGGTCTGGGTGCCGACGGCACGGTGGGTGCCAACAAGAACTCGGTGAAAATCATTGGGGACAACACCGATAAGCACTGCCAGGCCTATTTCTCTTACGACTCGAAGAAGTCGGGCGGCTTCACCTGCTCGCACTTGCGTTTTGGCGACACGCCCATCCGCTCCACCTATCTGGTGACCACGCCCAACTTCGTGGCATGCCACGTGCAGGCCTATCTGCACATGTATGATGTGACGCGCGGCCTGCAAAAGAACGGCTCGTTCTTGCTCAATACCGTGTGGGAAGGCGACACATTGGCCGCCAACCTGCCCAACAAGGTGAAGAAATATTTCGCCGACAATAACATCACCGTTTATTACATCAACGCCACCAAGATTGCACAAGAGATCGGGCTGGGCAACCGCACCAACACCATCTTGCAATCGGCCTTCTTCCGCATCACCGAGGTGATTCCCGTGGAGCTAGCTGTGGAGCAAATGAAGAAATTCATCGTCAAGTCCTACGGACGCAAGGGCGAGGATGTGGTCAACAAGAACTATCAGGCCGTGGATCGCGGCGGTGAATACGAGCAACTGCCCGTGGACCCCGCATGGAGCAATCTGCCTGCGGACGACTATAAGAGCGACAACGCTCCCGCCTTCATCAACGATGTGGTGCGTCCCATCAATGCCCAGAATGGCGACTTGCTGCCCGTGAGCGCATTCAAAGGCCGCGAAGACGGCACTTGGGATGCCGGCACAGCCGCTTGGGAAAAACGCGGTGTGGCAGCCTTCGTTCCTACGTGGAAATCAGAGAACTGCATCCAGTGCAACAAGTGTGCCCTCGTGTGCCCGCACGCTGCCATCCGTCCGTTCCTGATGAACGAGCAAGAGGCCGCCAATTCTCCATTTAAGGAGGAAGACAAGCTCAAAGCCATCGGCAAGGGCTTCGAAGACCTCAAGTTTGTGCAGGTGGTCGATGTGATGGACTGCCTCGGTTGCGGCAACTGCGCCGACGTGTGCCCCGGCAAGCGTGGCGAAAAAGCGCTTGAAATGGTGCCTCTCATGGGACATGAAGAAGACCAGAAACTTTGGGACTATGTGGCTGCCAACGTCACCTCGAAGCAGCACCTTGTCGATATCAAGCAGAATGTGAAGAACTCGCAGTTCGCCACTCCGCTGTTTGAGTTCTCGGGTGCTTGCTCGGGCTGCGGCGAAACACCTTACTTGAAACTGATTTCGCAACTCTTCGGCGACCGCGAAATGGTGGCCAACGCCACAGGTTGTAGCTCGATCTACTCGGCTTCAGTGCCCTCGTCGCCCTACACCACCAACGCCAAGGGTCACGGTCCCGCTTGGGCCAACTCACTCTTCGAGGACTTCTGCGAGTTCGGACTCGGCATGACCATTGCCGATGAGAAAATGCGCACCCGCGTCACCGGCTTTGTGCAAGAAGCCATCGAGGCCGAGGGCGTTGCCGCTGAGGTGAAAGACCTCTATCGCGAGTGGCTGGAAAACAAGAACGACGGCGCACGCAGCCGCGAGCTGAGCGACCGCATTCTCGAAGCCATCGAGCACAGCGACAATCCCGCCGACCAGAAGGTGAAGAGCTTGGGCCAGTATCTGGTGAAACGCTCGCAATGGATCGTGGGCGGCGACGGTGCCAGCTACGACATCGGTTTCGGCGGACTCGACCATGTGATTGCCTCGGGCAAGAACGTGAACATTCTCGTGATCGACACCGAGGTGTATAGCAACACCGGCGGTCAGGCTTCAAAAGCCACACCCATCGGTGCCATCGCCAAATTTGCCGCTGCCGGCAAGCGCGTACGCAAGAAAGACCTCGGTCTGATTGCCACCACCTATGGTTATGTGTATGTGGCTCAAGTGGCTATGGGTGCCGACAACGCACAGTGCCTCAAGGCCATCCGCGAGGCCGAGGCTTACGACGGCCCCTCGGTGATCATCGCTTACGCTCCCTGCATCAACCACGGACTCAAATCGGGCATGGGCAAATCGCAGGCCGAGGAAGCCAAAGCCGTGGCTTGTGGCTACTGGCACCTGTGGCGCTATAACCCCGCACTCGAGGCCGAGGGCAAGAACCCCTTCACGCTCGATAGCAAAGAGCCCAACTGGGACGACTTTGCCGACTTCCTGAAGGGTGAGGTGCGCTACGCGTCGGTGCTCAAGCAGTATCCCGATGAGGCCGAAGAACTCTTTGCTGCCGCTAAGGACAATGCACAATGGCGCTATAACAATTATCGCCGCCTTGCACGCCAGCAATGGGGTGTGGTGGACGAGTAATCCGTTACAGCACGCAATAAAAATGAGGCTGCCCCACGCTTGGGGGTGGCCTCATTTCTTTTTTCCCTCGTTTCTACACCTTATTTATTACATTTTTGACCTTTCTATACCTCATTTTGGGGAGCAACGGACACCGATGGCACAATTTTTGCAAACGCAACTGCGGCGCACGCCCGCACAAGCGCGGCAATGGCCACTATTATCAAAATATCTTCATATTAAAAACAAAATGATAAAAAAAGTAAAAATATTGCGATTCTTATTTGAATTTCCAAAATAATCCGTTAGTTTTGCGGTGTTTTATTAATCATTAAAGTTTGTTTTACTATGAAAAAATTATTGTTGATGTTTGCTGCCATCGCTGCCATGACCTTTGTCGCTTGCGACAACAACGCCAACAAAGAAGGCGAGAACAACGAAAACGCTTTTGACGTGGAACAATTCACCGAGGCCCTCACCAACGCAACCGACTCGGCTACTGTGGCCGACCTGCTGGCCAACGCCAACGAGGAAGTGAGGAAGCTCGTTGAGACTGGCGACACCGAAGGCGCTCAGACTCTGCTTGAGAAAATCAAAGGCATCGTTGAAACCAACAAGGAAAAACTCACTGCTATCGTTCCCTCGATTGGCACGCTCGTTGACCAAGTGGTTGCCCTGCCCGAAGGTGTGAAAGACGTGGTGAACGCCACTGGCGACAGCCTGAAGGACGCTGCCGTGGAGGCCGTGACCGAGAAAGCCAACGAAGTTGTTGACGCTGCCAAAGACGCTGCCACCGAGAAGGTGAATGAAGCAGTGGACGGCGCAAAGGACAAAGTGAACGAAGCAGCCAAGAATGCTGCCGACGAAGCAAAGAAGAAACTGGGCCTCTAATCCCAAGTAACTTCACACACCCAATAGCGGGTGAGCATCCCATCAAGGGATTGGCTCACCCGCCTTTTTGTTGTCAACATTTGACAAGTTTCGGCTATTGGCCGCGACTTCAGTACGGTTTGCGATATTTATCCTGCGGATCGTCGGTGATGATGCTCAGGTAGCTGGCATAGCGCGATTGGCTGATGAATGACCGCTCTACCGCCTCGCGCACCGCACAACCCGGCTCATGCGTGTGGGTGCAGTTGTCGAAACGGCAATCGCGGCTCACCTTGAATATTTCGGGAAAGTAATGGCTCACTTGCGCGGGGTCGAAGTCAATCGTGCCGAAGCCCTTCACTCCCGGCGTGTCGATAAGCCGTCCACCGCTGGGCAAGTCTAGCATTTCGCTAAAAGTGGTGGTGTGCATGCCCGTGTGGTGCACGGCCGACACATCGCCCACTCGCAGGGCGGCATCGGGCACAAGCAGATTGATGAGTGAACTCTTTCCCACCCCGCTATTGCCACTGAATAGGGAAGTTTTGTCAAAAAGTGACAATCGCAACTCTTCCATTCCTTCACCCGTGATGGTGCTGGTGAGCAGCACCGGGTAGCCAATAGAGCGATAGAGATGGGCCACAGCATCGAGCAAGGCACGGTCGTCGGGCTCGGCGAGCAAATCCACTTTATTAATCACGATGAGGGCCGGCACGTCATAGGCCATGGCTGTGGCCAGAAAACGGTCGATGAACGTGGTGTTGGTCACCGGATTGGCCAGCGTCACCACCAGCACGGCTTGGTCGAGGTTGGCAGCGATGATCTGAAACTCTTTGGAGAGGTTGCTTGCCCTGCGAATGATGTAGTTGCGACGTTGCTCAATTTTGACAATAAATGCGTTGCCATCGGAGCGCATCTCCACTTCCACCACATCACCCACAGCCACGGGATTAGTGCAGCGAAAACCCTTCAGGCGCAGGTTTCCCTTAATTTTGCAGTTGACCGTCGCGCCGTCATCAGTGCGCGCCACATACCAGCTGCCGGTGTTCTTCACAACGAGTCCTCTCATGAATTTTGCATGTTAAAATTGCACATGCAAAAATAAGCATTTTATTTGAGCCAAGCACGTTTTTCCCCATTTCCTGAATCGAGATTTGGCGGAGCGGAGCGGCACTGTGGGAGTAGCCTTTGCCCCACCCTTATGGGCAGTATGGAGGCGCACCGACCGAATAAACCGCTAAAAAATCAGTTAAAATAAAAAATATTTATTAATTTTGGCGCGATAAAAAAGAAAGACGCGCCGCTTGGCGGTGCGCAATGTTTAACCAACTGTTTTACAAATGAACGTAGAAATTATTGGTCTGTGGGCAGGTGCAACATGGAATGCGCTCAATGATGCCAATGGCACTCTGAGCGGCAAAAGCCTGAAAAAGGCCACCAAGCTCAAAGAAAAAGAACTCTATGCCGCCATCGGTTGGCTGGCCCGCGAAGGGAAAGTTTATGTGAACGACATCGAGAAAGACGTGGAAGTTACGCTCATCTGAAAAAAGAGCGTCCCACGCAACAAAGTTGCAAAAGGATAGCCCCGGCACCGCCGGTGGCTATCTTTTATTTTTCGGCCGGCCATCATGGCACAACAAAAAAGGCTCTTGCCACCCCGGCATGAACCTTTCATTGCATGTACAAACCATTATTATTATCACGTGAGCCCTCCGTGCTGTAAAGTGGTGTTTTTCATAGAATCAGATTTGTGACTCGGAGGGCCATTTTTTTCAGTGTTATTGTGTCACTCAAACCGCCCGCCTTGCAAGCGATAAAGCTGCAGCACGCGGTAGAAGTCTTTTATTTGATCGTCACTAAGCATTTTCACATGCTTCATGCCGTCTTTGCCTATGAGTTTCATCTGCACCCATTTGGCGTGCGAGAGCGCGTAGACCAAGTCCTTGTCGGCAGCCGTGAGCACATCGTCGCTGTTCTCCCAAATCATGATGCCTTTGCCCTTGCCACGCTTGAAATTGGTGGGCGTGTACTCATAGTCAAAGCCATCGATGAGGAATTGCAGCTGCTGAAACTCCAGCGGGTCGTCGGCATAATATTGCACACGCAGGTGCAGCAGGTTGGGGTTGCCGGTGCCATCTTGGTTTAAGTAGAAATAAATGGCGTTTTCGGTATCGTCCATCGTCACGTCGCGCGGCATGATGTTGCCATAGTCACTCTGCATGAGCGGAACGAGCTCGGCTGCGCTTTCGTGAACGGTGTCGTCAATCCACACCATGCGCTGCGGCTCTTTGGGCCCATAATCTTTGAGAGAATAGTCGGTAGCAAGCAAATCTTGCAACCATGCTTTATCGACCGACGATTGCTGCGCGGTGTCGGCAGGCGCAGCGGCGAGCGTGTTGGCGCAATGGCCGTTCACGCAGCAGGTGCAGGACTTGCCGTTATTGCACTGGCAACCGTTACCTACCGTGCCAAACAGCGAGGCACACGACGTGGCCGAGAGCAACAAGCCGGCAGCAGCGACCTGAATGAACAGATGTGACTTTTTTGCGTTTTGCATGAGAAAAAATGGGATTCGATTGAGATTTCTGCGACAAAATTACAAACATTATTTCAATTTGCAAAATAAAATTACAAGATTCCTGATTGAAAATTTATTTTATTTTGCAAACCCCTCATTATCACGCCTTTTGCGCCGCAAAAAAGTTTTCAACAATTTGCAAATTACCCATTTACAGCAAGATTTCACTCAATCACACCCTGCAAGGCGCGGTAGAGTTTCAAAACGGAATTAAAGTCTTCAATTTGCTGCGGGGTTAACATTTTCACATGCTTGATGCCCTCTTCGCCCATCAAACTCATGCGCACCCAGTGGGCATGAGCGAGCGCGTAGACCAAATCTTTGTCTTGGGCCACAAGAGGAGCGTCGACTGCTTCCCAAATCATGCGTCCCATCCCCTTGCCACGCCGCGACGACGCGGCATGATAGGCATAATCGAACCCGTCGATAGTGAATAAAACATCACTGAAATTCAATGGGTCATCAGCATAATACTGAAGCCTTAATCGAAGTGGACCGGGATGGTCGTAACAGCTATCGAAATAGAAGAAAATAGCATTTTCGGTGCGGCTCATGGCCGCACCGTGCGGCATGTAGCGAATGGTGCCTGCCTGCGGGTGGCTCGCCGACACAGCGGCTCGGAGCGCTTGTGGCTCGGCTGGCAACGAGTCATCTGTCCACACCATGCGCTGCGGCTCTTGAGGAACCTCAATTCTTGTGGAATAGTCCACCGAAAGCAGCTCGTTGAGCCATTCTTTGTCAGAAATTGGCAACTTTTCTCCGGCATCACCACTTTGCGATTTTGCCGCTCTCGCAGCGGCCACACTATCGGCCGCAACCTTTTGAGCCTGCTCTTGCTGCAAGCGTTTTAGTGCTTTTTCGCGCTCACGCTCCGGGTGCAAGCGTCGAATAGGGCGTTGCGTGGTGGTGACATCGTCGTCCCACGGCGATTGAATCACCTGACTTGTCACAATCTGACAAATCGTGGCCAGTAACAATATCGTAAGAATCCTTTTCATGGGGTTGTGGGGTGATTTTGTTTTGCAAAAATAGCACAATGGCTGCAAACTCACCAAAACATTGGGGGCAAACGCCCAAAAATCATCATTATTTGGGATTGGCCCATCCGAGTTGTGGCACTATTTTTGCAAAGGAAATCATCCAACATCAATTATTATTAAAACTTTTGACTATGGCAAACATTGGAATTTTTTATGGTTCAACCACCGGAATGTGTGAAGATGTGGCTCGCCGCATGGCCGAAAAGCTTGGCGGAGCCAATGTGTGGAACGCATCGGAGCTTGATGCTGCGACAGTGGCCGCTTGCGACGTGCTGCTGCTCGGCTCATCCACTTGGGGGGCCGGCGAGCTGCAGGACGACTGGTATGGCGCATGCAACACCCTGCACAACTTGAATCTCACCGGCAAAAAGGTGGCCCTCTTCAGCGTGGGCGACTCGGTGGGCTATGGCGACACCTTTTGCGGCGCGTTGCGTGCCCTCTACGACGCGGTGAAAGACACCGGAGCCACCCTCATGGGGCAGGTTTCGACCGACGGCTATACCTATGACGACAGTGAGGCCGTGATTGACGGACAATTTGTGGGGCTTGCCCTCGACGAGACCAACGAGGCCGACAAAACCGATGCCCGCATCGACGCTTGGCTGGCCTCGATGGAATTGTAGCACAAGAGCTTGGCGCACCTCACGCGTCAGCGATAAAAAACCCTCGACCAGAGCAAAAAAATGTTGCATTGGTGGAGGGTTTTTATTATTTTTGTCATTCCAAACCTTTTAATTATGAAAATAGGAACTGTAGGCAGTGAGATTGGAACGAGGGCATTGCTCCTCGGCAGTGGAGAACTGGGAAAAGAAGTGGCCTTGGAGCTGCAACGCTTGGGCGTGGAAGTGGTGGCTTGCGACCGCTATGCCGGCGCGCCGGCCATGCAAGTGGCACACCGGCATCATGTGCTCAACATGCTCGACGGCGATGCCTTGCGGCAAGTGATTGAACAAGAGCGTCCTCACCACATCATTCCCGAGGTTGAGGCCATCGCCACCCCCACCCTTGTGGAGCTGGAGAAGGAAGGCTACCATGTGACACCCACCGCACGGGCCGCATGGCTCACGATGAACCGTGAGGGCATTCGCCGGCTTGCTGCCGAGGAGCTGGGCATCACCACCTCGCCCTACCGCTTTGCCACGACCCACGATGAGTTTTTGGCCGCCGTGCGTGAGGTGGGCATTCCTTGTGTGGTGAAGCCCATCATGAGCAGCAGCGGCCACGGCCAGAGCACCATCAAGAGCGAGGCCGATGTGGAACGCGCATGGCACATTTCGCAAGAAGGAGGCCGTGCCGGAGCCGGCCGCGTGATTGTGGAGGGATTTGTGGAGTTTGACTACGAAATCACGTTGCTCACCGTGCGCAACGTGGCGGGCACGCAGTTCTGCGCCCCCGTGGGTCACATTCAGGTGGACGGCGACTATCGCTACTCGTGGCAGCCACAGGCCATGACACCGGCCGCACTCGAACAGGCGCAGCGCATAGCCCGCCAAGTGACCGACGCGCTGGGCGGCTATGGCATCTTCGGCGTGGAGATGTTCATCAAGGGCGATGAGGTGATTTTCAGCGAGGTTTCACCACGTCCGCACGACACCGGCATGGTGACCATGATTTCGCAAGATATGAGTGAGTTTGCTCTGCACGCGCGCGCCCTGCTGGGCTTGCCCGTGCCAGCCATCAAGCTCTATGGGTCAAGCGCCTCGCGAGCCATCGTGGTGGAGGGCGACACCAACCGTGTGGAAATTGAGGGAATTGAGCGTGCGCTGGAGGAAGAGGGCGTGCAGATGCGCGTTTTCGGCAAGCCCGAGGTGAAAGGGCATCGCCGCATGGGGGTGATTCTGGCCACGGCCGACACCGTGGAGGCCGCCATTGCCAAAGCCGACCGCGCCTATGCCAAACTCACGCTGCGCACCTTGCCGCGCGTGGACTGACCCGTTTTATTTCATTGGATTTGACTTTTCAGAACGCCACCTGCACTTGGGTGAGGATGGCGTTTTCTCCCGCACTGCCGTGCTGCTTGGTATAGGCGTAGCCTGCCTGCGCACGGCATTTTTTATAAAACCAATATTGCACGCCGGCCTGATAGCGGTTGGTGATGTCAAGCCCGGTGTCGAGGTGGTCGAATGAGGCCACCACGTCCAGCCCGCGCACCGCCACATTTTTCACTTGAGTGGTGGCATAGCAGCCGTTGCTCTTCAGCCGACCATCCTTGCCCCACATCCACTCGGCACGCGCATCGGCCACGCGAGTGCGGAGCGAGGCTCCTGCGGCGAAACGGTTGCGCACATAATCGTTTTTCACAGCCTCATCGCGCCACACGGCTGCCGCCATGCCCTCGCCCAGCGATTTTGTGGCACCTTTGCCCAGCACTGCCGACGCGCTCACATCGAGCACCTGAACCGGATGCAGCGTGAGGCGTGCCACGAAGTCTTTCCACGAGTTGTCGTCGCGCTTGTTGCGGCCCGCGCCATTCATCACAGCGAGGTCATAGGTGAGCCATGTGCCCGCGTCGCCCCCCACGTTAAGTCCTATATCGCGGCCTGCGCCTGCCGGCATCATAGTGGGACTTGCGCCGCAAATCATGTGATTGGTCACCAGCGAAGTTTGCGTGATCATTTCCAAGCTGGCGGGCGACAAGGGGTTCTCGATAGAAAACGGCGTTTTGAACTGCCCCAATTTCACTTGCAGCCACGGCTTGACGCGGTAGTTGACCCATAATTCGTGCAGTGTGAAGCCCTTGAAATCAAACATGGCAAAAGCGTTCACCTCGTCGGTGACCTTAAAGTTGCTCATGAGAATGATTTTGTTGATGGAAAACTCGTTATTGGGGTCGCTTTGGTCATGGTATTCCCATCCGGCCTGCGCATAGCCCGTGAAGGAGAAGCGCTGCGCCACCTTGTTAATCACCGAAGCATCGGCCTGCGCCATTGCAGTCCATGCCCACACCACGGCAACGACCGTTGCCATCACTCTCAACCTGCGATTCAATTTGCTTATCATGTGTGCCTATATCTCAAATTAAGTGCAAAGGTAGTAATTTTCTCACATAGCTGCGGCATCTGTGCCCATTTGGCGGGACAAACCGGCTCTCATTAAGGCATTGTGGAATCATTCACAGAAACCGTAGGACACCACTAATCACTTCAAACACAAATCATCAGCAGAAAATTGCAAGCCATTCCTATTTTTTAATGTGATTTGCCCGACCTTTTGCTGATAATAATTTGGCATCCATTGATTTCTAAACGGCTTGGGCCACACTCAAAAAAATATTTGTTACATTTGTGGAGTGTGAACCAAAAGCTAACACATTTAACTGAAATTCATGCCATTAGGCACTCGCATATTACGACACTTTCTAAAATATTCAACTCATGAGGAAATCTCTTTTGCTATGCGCAATAGCAATGCAGTCGCTGTGCGCCATGGCGCAGACATTCAGCGGAGGAACGGGAACGGAGGCCGATCCCTATCAGATTAGCAAAGCCGCCGATTTTGAGGAACTCTCGACGTGGACGGTCGGCTATCGCAAGTCGTTTGAGGGTCAGTTTTTCAAGCTGACCACCGACGTGGCATTCACTGAAGAGTATTGGAACCAGATTGGCTCGGAGAAAACGCCTTTTCAGGGCGTAGTGGACGGCGACGGGCACACCCTGCGCGGTGTGTGGCTCATTGCCGATGCCGGCACCAACTATGGGATTTTCTCTTTTTTGGGCGAGCACGCGGTTATCAAGAACCTTCAAGTGGACGCTCCTAATTTCACTTCATCGCAAAAATACACAGGCATTCTGGTGTCGGTTCTCGCGGGAAGCATCGAGAACTGCCAAATCATTCAAGCAACGTTTGATGCCTCCAAGGCTTATTACATGGGCGGCATTGCCGGCTATGTGAGAGAAACCGGCAGCATCAAAAACTGTTCTTTTTCGGGCCAAGTGACCACCTCCACCCCGGTGGGCGGCATTGCCGGCTATTGCGCCGGAGCGATCGAGAACTGCTATTGCAACGCCACCTTCACCTCCACAAGCACCACCAGCAACTGCTACATAGGCGGCATTGCCCATCACGTGAGAAACAGCGGAGAGCAAACGGCTGCACGAATCGTCAATTCCACTTTTGAGGGAAAGATTTTGGGCGGACGCAACAATTATGTGGCCGGCATCGCGGCGCAAGCATCGCTAACCACAGTGAGCGATTGCAGAAACCGCGGCCTCATCGTGGCCGACGGCTATGCGGCAGGCATCGTGGCCAGCGGCAATGAGTCGGTCATTACCCGATGCGTCAACGAAAATGCCATGATTGACGCTTACCTGTATAACAACAGCACCCCCTCGGGAACGTTGAGCACTCCTTTCATGGCCGGAATTCTTGCCTATGGCACGGCCTGCACGGTGGAACAATGCTGGAATGGTGGCGACCTGCAAACGGCCTACTACTCGGTGGGCGGCATCGTGGGCAACTTCATCTCGGGCACCATCAGAGATTGCTGCCAAGCTGCCGGCATCATGGCGCGAAACACCTCATTCGCAGGCGGCATTGCCGGAGCCAGAACAGGAAATGGCACCGCCGGCACCATTGAGCGCTGCCTGAACTATGGCAGCGTGGCCAATGCCTCAGCCGCCCGTGTGAAGAATTGCGAAATCATTGGTGGCAACGCCGATTTCCCGTCGACGGCAGTGGTGCTCGCCGGCAATCACTTCGACGAGCAAGCTTCGGGCTGGAATGTGGGCAGCAAAGGCGGCCTCTCCACCGCAGAAATGACCTCGGGCACCTTGCCGGACGGTTTTGACGCTGCTGTGTGGACTTGTGAGAACGGCAGATATCCGCGCCTGACTTGGGATGCCCAAAACGAGCTGGCCATCTTGTGTGCCACTCCCTACTATCTTGCCGGCGGTGAATGGATGGGTCGTGTGAAGAGCGACTTCACCGTGAGTGCGGCGCAGGACGTGACATGGGACGTGGGCAATGCGCAGCAAGTGCAGCTGAAGGGTGCCACGGGCAGTGTGACCCGCGGCGCAGCGGCCGAGCTGGTGACACTCACTTCACGCCGGAGCGACTATTCAAAGAACTCTTATTTGGTCATCTATCCCACCCTTTTCGCGGGGGAAGGCACTCCAAGCGATCCCTATCTCATCAACAACTATGCCGACCTGAAGCAACTGGCGGCGGCCACCAACGAACAGCACCTTGACTTCAAAAATGAATTTCTGAAAATCACCGAGGACATCGACATGGCCGGCGGCAGCGACTACCAGCCCATAGGCCACTCAGAACTGCATGTGTTTAACGGCACTCTCGACGGCGGCAACCATGCCATCAGGCAGTGGAACGTGGCCACTCAGTCGTCGGGCATCAAAAATGTGGCACTCATCGCTTGGACCGGAGCCGATGCGGCCATCAGCAATCTAGTCATGGACAAGAGCTGCACATTCAATACCTGTGGCTATTTCGCGCCTTTCGTTTACTCGTTGCGCGGGCACCTTGACCACTGCCTGAATCTTGCCGACATTTCGAGCACCGTGGGGCAAGTGAGCGGTGTGGTGTATCGGGTGAACAGCGATGCCACCGTGAACGACTGCTACAACGAAGGCTCCATCACATCGAGTTTGGCCTCGGCCACTCACATGGCAGGCATCGCCGTGCTTAATTATGGAACGGTGGACGGCTGCGACAATGCCGGCAACCTCACCGCCCACTTTGCCACAACCAAGAATATGGGTGGCATAGCCGTGGAAAACCACGGTGGCATCAACGATTGCCTGAGTAGCGGCACAATCGATGGCGGCACCCTGCTGGGCGGTCTTGTGGCCGTGGCCAAGCCCCAGTCTACACTCACCAACTCGCTTTGCACAGCCGTCATGCTGCCGCTGGGCGAGGTGAGCCAAGTGGGTGGAGCCATAGGCAGCCCCACAGAGGTCGACGCGCGATATAGCAACGTGACCTTCGACAACCAGCTCACCATCTACGACAACCTTCATGCCGAAGGCATCACCGGCCAGTCCACCACCGGCATCCTGCAATCTCAGGAAGACTTTGCGGGCAAGTGGGTCACCGCGCAGGGCAGCTATCCGCAGTTGTCGAAGTTTGCAGACCGTGGAGCCGCCGTGCTGGCCGCACAACCCGTGGTTTTTGCCGCGGGCGACACCCGGCGCATGATGAGCAAGCCGGCACAGGTGACTTCCACGCAAGGGCTTACATGGGCCATTGGCGACAATTCGGCTTATTTTGCCATCGACGGAAGCAACCTCACGGTTAAAGAATCGGATGAATACGTCAGTGCCCAAGTCGTGGCATCGTTCAACGGCTATCAACGCCAAATTCCTGTGAGCGCGATGGGCAATCCTTTTGAGGGCGACGGCACAGAGGAGCATCCGTGGCTCATCACAACGCCAAGCCATCTCGTCAAGCTGAGCGACCAAGTAAACAGGTCACAGTTGTCATATATTGACAAATTTTTCAGCATCGAAAATGACCTTGATATGGAGAATGTGGTGTTCACACCCATCGCTGCCGGAACGACCAACAAATTCTGCGGCCATCTCATGGGAAACAACCACACGATTTCAAACCTGAATATTAGCCGTGGCACCGGCGAGAACAATGGCTTGGTGGGCTATATGGGCGAAGGTGGCGAGATTGCTGACCTGACAATCACCGGCAGTGTGGTGGGAGGCCTTCACACGGGAGCCTTCGTCGGTCGCGGACAGGCGAAGCTGCACAATCTGACCAATTATGCCACCATCAACGCAAGCGCATCTAACAGCGCATCGGTCGACCTCATGGCCGCCGGCATCGCCGGCATGCTCGAAGCACCCTGTGAGGGCACACAACTCACCAATCATGGCACCATCACGGGCAAAAATCGTGATGTGGCCGGCGTGGTCGCCGTGGTGAGTGGCGACGGCAGCACCCGTTTTACCCAACTATATAACGATGGAGCCGTGAGCGGCACCATTGAGGTGGGCGGCATCGGCGCCAATTTCTCCAACACCGCCGTAAGCAACGCTGAAAACCACGGCACCGTGACTGGCACAAGCAACATGGTGGGCGGCGTGATGGGCTGGATGCATGAGGCCGGAGAACTGGCCGACACCAAGAACTATGGCAGCGTCACCGGCCTGCTGGGCGTGGGCGGTGTGGCCGGACGCGTGGGTGGCGTGAATCTCTATGAGGATTATCGCTTCGCCGTGAAGAGGTGCCTGAACGCAGGTCAAGTCACGGCCACCTCGCGCAATGCGGGCGGCATTGTGGGTATGACCATGGACATCGACGTGCTGCAATGCGCCAATGTGGGCAACGTGACCAATACCAGCACGAGCATTAAAGAAGGATATGCAGGTGCGGGCGGCATCGTGGGACTGGGCGTGCCCAACATGAACCACTGCTATAACGCCGGCACGGTGAGTGCCATCGAAAACGTGGGTGGCCTGTTGGGGCTTAACAGCAACGACAGCGCACAATTTGTGATTGCCAACACCATCAGCAATGGTTTTGTGACTGGGTTTAACACGCGGCGGTCATCCATTGGCGCACTTGTGGGAGGTATCACCGAGAATGGCAATGCGGAGAACGTCACATTCAGCCATGTGACCTATGACGTGCAGCTCGACACTTTGCCGGCCATGCTCATGGCACCGGCAGCCGGAGCAACGCCCACGCTGACGGCCCATCTTGTCGCGGCCGACTTGGGTGGCACGTTGGGCGAAAATTGGCAAGCGGAAGAAGGTTTCTACCCCATTCCTGCGGCATTTGCCCAAGAACCTGCCGTGATAGTCACAAGGCAGCCCATCATTCTGCATGAGAGCGACAACCATTATCGCGTGACGCACCACTTCAGCGTTTCGACCGACGAAGGCTATCGCTGGGTGACCGACGACGCGATGAGCATGCGCAACAATCGCGTGCGATTCAAAGGCACTACCACCGGAAAGCATGAGCTTACCGTGACCAATGGCGAGGTGAGCCGCACCTACCAGATTCAGGTCAATTATGTGGAGCATTTCGACCTGAATGGCGACGGACAAGTGGATGTGGTGGACATCAACATGCTCGTGAACCTGCTCTTGGGCATCATTCATGCTGACGACCTCGCCGCCACCGCCACACCCGATATTACCGGCGACGGCGCGGTTGACGTTGCCGACATCAACGCCCTTATCAACTACGTTTTAGACCGATAACATCAATCCTATTATTAACTCACTAAAAAACATTTATTTATGAAACAAATTCTATCTCTTGCAATGGTTGCCTTAGTGGCCGCTTCGGCATGGGCAATCGATGTGACTTTTGATTTTGCCAACAATCTGAAAGCCACAGGCATCGCCACTCCTCGCGACGGCGGACGCACGGCACTCACCACCCCTGTGACCTATCAGGGAGTGACCATCAGCGGCTCGGCCAACACCTATGTATATAACGACGAGGACGAGATCGAGTTGCGATTTGGTGCCGCCAACAGCACACTCACATTCAGCGTGGACGAGAACTATGAAATCACCCAAATCACCGTTGACCCCAGCATGCCCATGTATTCTTCGTACATCTCGGCCAACGTGGGCGAATACACCTCAGGCACCAAGACTTGGCTGGGCAACGAGCAATCGGTGACTTTCACTGCACGCACGGTAGCCAAGTTTGACAAAATGGTGGTCACTTATGAGCAAAAGCCAACCACTGCGGTGAGCGATCTGAACGCCAACGCTCAAGTGGCACAAGTGCGCTACTACAATCTGCAAGGCAGTGCCAGTGAGGAGCCATTTGCCGGCCTCAATATTGTGGTAGCCACCATGAGCGATGGCACCCAGCGTGTGTCGAAGGTGTTGAAGTAAGCAATCTCCACCTTATATAATAAGAAAGCAGGGGTGCGATGGTGAATTGTCGCACACCTGCTGTTTTTGGGGCTACAGTGTGAATAACAGTCGTTACAGCGCCTTCTTCAAAGCCTCGGCAATCTCATCGCCGTGCAGGCCACGAGCCACAATCTTGCCCTCGGGATCCACCAGCATGATGTGAGGAATGCCACTAATACCATACAAGTCGGTAGGCTCAGTCCAGTTTTGCCCATTTTCAATCACAGGCCAAGTGATGCCCAAATCTTCGATGGCCTTTTGCGTGTCAGCCGTCTTGTCCCACACGGCCACGCCCACAAAGTTCACCTTATCTTTATATTGCGGATAAAGCGTCTTGAGGTTGGCAATCTCGCGGCGGCAGGGTCCGCACCAGCTGGCCCAGAAGTCCACCAGCGCCCATTTGCCCTTGCCCACGTGGTCGCTCAACTTTTCGCCGGCTTCATTGGCAAAATCGGTGAAGGGCTGACCCACCGCGGTCACTACCAGCTGGTGAGCGGCATTGATGGCTTTTTTCACACGCTTCAGGTCGCGGTAGCCGTCGGGGGCGGTGGCAAGCACCGAGTCGAGCTGCGCTTCGGTGAAGCTGTTATACATCAAGTAGTAGTTAAATGCCCACGGCCCGATGCCGTTGTCCATGTTTTCCTCATAGGCTTTGTGGAAACGCTCCATCACCAGCTGCACGGCATCGGCCCCGGTGCTGTCGGCACTGGCTTCGATGGCATCAATCTCGTCGTTGAGCGCGTTGAGGCGGTCGTTGAGGAGTGTGCCCGTGGCCTTGCGGTCTTGCCACAAAATGGCAATTTCGCCTTTCTCCACCACAAATCCCATGCGCTTGCCATCCACGAGCAAGCGTGCCATGTAAGAGCCATCCTCCTCGCCTTCGAGGATGGCGCAAGCGTTGTTCACTTCGGCCATGCCGAGCGTGTCGCCCGTGTCATAGCTCGTCAGATAGGCCGTTTGGCCATTGGCGGTGTCGTCGGGGAAAGTCACCACGATTTTGTATTTCCCTGCCGTGTTGCACGAGATGAGCAACAATGCGGCCATCATCGTGAAAAGAATCTGTTTCATTTTGATTGGTTTTTATTTAATAATTGCTTGATAAATCAGTGATTGAATGTGGCTGCGCGCACTGATGCGGCCAAAGTTGGGGTTGTTGCGCGTGGGGCTGACGCGGTTGCTCAAGAAAATGTAAATCATGTCGTTCTTGGGATCCACCCAGAAGCAGGTGCCCGTGAAGCCGGTGTGGCCATAGGTTTCGGGTGTGGCTTCAGGACAAGTGTTGCTGTCGTCGGGCCGCCCCACCACCGGCTTGTCAAAGCCAAGCCCGCGATGGCTGTTGGGACTTTTCTGCGTGGTGAAAACCTCCACGGTGGAGGGCTTATAGAAGCGTATGCCACCATAAGTGCCGCCGTTGAGCCACATTTGCAGCAGTTTGGCAAGGTCGCCAGCTGTTGAAAACAGACCCGCATTGCCCTGCACGCCACCCGAGAATGCAGCCAGCTCGTCGTGCACATAGCCGTGGATGTGCTGCCGGCGCAAATATGTATCCACCTCGGTAAAGGCAATTTGCTCACGCGGAAATTTGGTCATGGGCCTATACAACGTGTGATAAGCTCCCAGTGGCGCAAATATCTGCGTATTGGCAAAAATGCTGAGCGGCGACTTCGAGAGGGT
>JAFVCX010000111.1 GCA_017478855.1 Muribaculaceae bacterium
AACGGCTGGGGGCGCTGCCTCCCGCCGTGCTGGCGCAGTCCGCAGCCCCAACAGTCATTGTCCAAGAGAACAATGCCCTGCGTGAAATATTGAGCAAGCCGAATGCAGAGACAAGCTCGCTTGGCTATGCTGAGGCGCAGCCAATATTCAACTTGGTTGAAACCATCCAACGGCTCAACGAACGCCTCAACGAGCCATTTGTCACCGTCAACACCGTCACCGGCGACATGGGCATCAAGCAAGCGCAAGACGACTACCAACGACTGATGAACAACAAAAGTCCAAAATCCAAACGCAAGTAGCAGAAAAATGCCTACCTTTGTGCTCGTTATGATAATTGTTCTCATATTAAATATTATCTTGGTGGCATCAGCTATAGCCATCATGCTCGGTAAAGGTGATTTCCTTATTGCAGGTTATAACACTGCCAGCGAAAAAGAAAAGCAAAAGGTAAATATCAAAAGGTTACGCTATGTTATGGCTGTAATTCTTCTCTTATCTGCCGTACTCAGCAGTATTCCATTTTTATCCGGGCAGGAAGATAATGTTAGGGTCCATCTTTCCGTGACACTCGGAATTGTAGTCGTTGCAATAAGTGGAGTAATCGCCGCAAATACTTGGTGCATGAAAAAATAGCAACGTCTTTTAAGAGCCAAAGCGGTTGGTTTACCTTTGCGGTAAATCAACCGCTTAACTTATGGCAATATCACTTATCATCAACGGTCTCGAAGCGAGCCTAAAGAAAGGCTCGTCAATCGAGTATGTGTCCGAGAATAGGGTATTCACGGACGCGGACGATTACTCTATGGAGATAGTATAGTCGTTGGCGGTTTTGGAACGAGCGCAAAACGACTACCACATGGCAAGGACCATCTGAATGTGCCTTGATAGCCGATGCATGAAAAGAGAGTCCGCAGAAAATTCATGATTTTCTGCGGACTCTCTTTCAGTCGGGATGACTAGATTCGAACTAGCGACCCCACGCCCCCCAGACGCGTACTCTAACCGGACTGAGCTACATCCCGAATGATGCTTTCTGAATCAATTCCCGAAAAGCGGTGCAAAGTTACACCCATTTTTTGAATCCGGCAAGCATTTTCGAAAAAAAATAAGAAAAACGTTTGGCAGAGTCAACTGGCAAGTGCAAAATTATGAAAAATGCTTGAAGAACTCTTTCTTGGGTGTTGAGAAATTGAGTTTTTCTCTTGGTCTGATGTTGAGTTTCTTCTGAACCATGCTCACAAAAGCATCAGTTATCTTATTGAAATCAGTGTTTTTGGGTATGTATTGTCTGATGAGTTTGTTAGTGTTTTCAATGGCCCCTTTCTGCCATGAGCAGTAGCTGTCTGCGAAATAGACTTTTGCGCCAAGTGCCTTTGTAATGTCTTGATGCGAGGCGAACTCTGGTCCGTTATCGGTTGTTATTGTCAGTATTGACTTCTTGTATGGGAAAAGCAGTCCGTTGACTATCTGCTCCACGTATTTTGCCTTTTTCCCATGTGGCAGCTTCGCCATCAATGTCATGTTAGTGCTTCTCTCCACAAGGGTTAGTATTGCATGTTGTGCCATGTCCACAATAAGACCCATCTCCGAGTCACCGAAGCGCTTGCCGTTTGCCTGCGGTGGTCGTTGGTGGATGCTTGTCCAGTTGGCAATGAGCTTCGGCTTACGTTTTGGTCTGCATCGATGCTTCATCTTGTGCCTTGTGTTGCTGGCTAACTCTCCTGACCCGTCGCTCTTATCATGCGGAGATAGTCTCATGGGAGATCCTGATGCCTTCTCGGGCAAGGTATCCGGCAATCAGCCTTGGCGACCACTGCTCGTCAATCATCAGCTGGCGCACCCTCCACATCAGCAACGGATCTTTAGCGCTGTTGGATGTGCTTCGCTTGCGCCGTTGCTCTGCCTTGGATTGAGCACTCCATGGATGGCAGTTCCCCCGCTCAGTGCGGTTGCGTTTGAGCTCTCTGGAAACAGTCGATTCTCTTTTGCCAATAATTTTGGCAATTACTTTTCTCGGCGTTTTTGTTTGGAGTAAGGCAAAGATTTGACACCTTTGCTCTGAGGTTAATTGTTTGTACATGACAACACAAAATTAGTTAATCTCGGGGAGACTTCGGGCTCCCTTTCTGTTTTTTGTGTTGCCAATTGATTCTGAGCCGCTATTGAAAGTCAGAATAACTTTCGGCAAAGCCGAAAGTTATTTCCGACTTCCAACAGCACATCTTCAATAACTTTAATGATTTTAAAGTCATAAACGAATGAGTCTTTGCACTTCGTTTGTGAATTTAGCCGGTGAGCACAGTTTCGAGAGAGATAAAGCGCAATAGCGGTCAATGAGGCTACCACTATAGGCAAGCGCAAGTGAAAGCCGACGACAGAATGAGAAGATTGCAGAACTATCGTGCATTAACGATAGGACTCAGATCTTTTATTCGCAAAAAAATACCCGATTCGCCATGAACCGGGTAAGGAGAGTTTTGCCCATTATATTATTTTAGATGAAAGAGCCGTGGGTTTCGGCTGTGCAGTTTACTTTTTTGATTAACCGAAAGCCGCAGGCAGCCTCACCACCCTACCGACGCAGGTGGTGACTCACGTAGCGATACACCCGCCTCACATCCACCATACGTAACATGGTGGCACGCACGGGCTGCACATCGTAGAGCATCATCAGCAAGAGCACCAGCATGCCCACCACACACAGTACTCCCCACATCTGCTTGATGCCCACCATGAGCACTCCGCTAAAGTCGGGGTGAATGCCACGGGCCAGCGTGTCGGCAATCTGCCGACGCAGCCCATAGCCATAGAGGCCCGAGCATATCGACTCGGCCACTCCATTGCGAATGAAGCCCGACACTGTGAGAGCCATGAAAAACGTAGGGAAGGCGATGAGGTCCTTTAAATACAAGGTCATGGTCGAGAAAAAGATGGCATAGCCAAACGTGCGCAAAAAGGTGGGCAACGCCAGTCGGGCAAAGTTGAGTTGCGGCGACACATAGCCATACATCATCACTTGATACATCAACAGGCAAGCAAAGCCCACGGTGAGCAAGCGCGTATATTTCTGATGCAAGGGCCTGTGCCACAACACGGTGAACAGCGAGCCTAACGTGTAGCCCAAGAATTCATACACATAAAGGTTACGCGTGGTGGCTTGCCCCCAGTGCAGCACACTGCCCGTGAGTGCTCCTTGCAGGGCATGGGGCGTGGCATTCATCATCTCAGCCACGAAAAACATAGCCAAAATAGGTATCAGTCGAGCATGAGGCCACACCTTGGGGTCGATGTAAGGATGGCGCACACGGCGCATGCGCATGACGGTCACCCCCAGTGTCACCGGCAGGGCAATGAGCACTTGGCACCACCTCACCGATTGAAACCAATTATAATATTCGCCATAAGTGAATAACCATATCACTTCGAGCATCACGGCCGACCATAACACGCAACCCAACCAATCGAGCGAGATGAGGGGGAGCGGCTTGGCAAAACGCCAATCATGCGTGAGCACATACACCATCAGCACCACGGTAAGCATTACCGCAGTCATCAGCCAGTGCATGGCCTGCCATGACCCTAATGTAACCGTGAGCCACTGCGCCGCCCAGCTGCTGGCCGGCACGGCACCCAATATCACGATGTAGATGGTGGGCAGAAACACACCAAAATCTTGTTTGGGCGAAATCCATAGGCGAATGTTGGAAAAACATTCAAAGGTGCCGCATAACTTGAAAAATCCAGCCACATATGAAATCAGGCACAAGGCCGGCACCCAAGTCACATACAGGCTCAACACGTTGCACACGGCTATCACCACGGCCGCATTAATGAGCAATTTCCGATTAGTGAAGCGCAACTTAAAGCGGAAGAGGAACGGAAATGGCATATTCACGCCCACCACGCCAAACATGGCTATCATTTGAATGTCTTCGCGCATGAGTGAAGTGGCCCCCACCATGTGGCTCAAGTTGCCGAAATAGATGCCACCCGACAACTGAAACACAAAAGCAAACACCAAGTAAATCCACGGTCTGATGCCCTCGGGCACAAAACCGTTGAACATGGACATGGCAAATTTTTGGTTATTCCAATCGGCCATGTCAGTATTTCACTTCGGTTTCCACATTTAGCCCTGCCAACAGGCGGGCCACATCGGTCGGGTTATTGTCGGCGGTGAGTGCGATGCGCACCGGCACACGTTGCTCCACTTTCACGAAATTGCCGGTGGCATTGTCTATGGGGATAGCCGAAAAGGCACTACCCGTGCCGGCCGAAATGCTTTGCACGCGCCCTGCAAACTCAATGCCGGGCAATGCATCCACGGTAACCGTCACCTCGTTGCCCACGGCAATGTGGGGCATTTGTGACTCGCGATAGTTGGCCACCACCCATATTTGGCCATCGTCGACCAACTGCGCAAGCAGTTGCCCGGGCTGCACTAATTGTCCCTCGTGGATTTCTTTTTTACCCATCACGCCATCGCATGGGGCCATAATCACGGTATACGACAGATTGAGACGAGCCAAATTCACCTGCGCCTGTGCCACGCTCACGCCTGCTGTGGTCTGCGACAAGCGTTGAGCCTGCTCGTTGTGAACCAATGCGGTGCTTTGTTTTTGATTAGCGGCTTGCTGATAGCGAGCGCGGGCCGCTTCGTAGCGGGCGCGCACGTTGTCGTACTGCTGCCGCGTCACGGCATCTTTCTCAAGCAGCGTAGCATAACGCTCATAGTCGGCCTTCGCATTCTCCATGTTGACACGCGCTTCCTCAATTCCGGCTGCGGCCACCTGCACATTCGATGCGGTGGTGGTCATGCCGGCACTCACGGCCCCCGAGCCCGACCGCGAGCCACGCAAGCCGGCCTCGGCCTGTGCCAAGTGCAGGCGATATTCGGCATCGTCGATTATGACTAAGGTGTCGCCTTTTTTCACATGCTGATATTCGTCGAACCGAATTTCGGTGATAAAGCCTTGCACGCGGGTGTTGATGGGCGTGATGTGACGATGCACTTGGGCATCATCAGTCCATTCCACTCGTCCCCAATGCACAAAGCGGCTGCACACATATCCTATTGCCAAAAGCAACAGAACAACAATCACAACGTTATAGATTCTCTTAATGGTCTTTTTATGGCTCATAGTGTTCCTGTTAGATATTTCATTTGATAATAAGCATAGATAATGCTGATGCGAGCATCCACGAGTTGCAGTTCGGCATCAAGTTTCATCGATGAGGCATCAAGCATATCGGTTATTAAGGCTAATTGCGAGCGGTAACGGTCGCTCACCACCTGATAGTTTTGCTGGGCCAATTCCACACTCTTGCGGCGCGTGTCGAGCTCGGCCATGGCTTGCTGCAGCAACGTGTAGCCACGTTGCACGCGATTATTCACCTGCTCGGCTGCCACTGCGGCTGCCTCGTGGCTCTGCCGCACAGCCGTGAGGGCCTGCCTAACGCGCTTTTTCCCCGTGTAAAGGGCGCTGATCGGGTAGTGCACCCCCACCCCAACATACCAATAATTGTAGTTAATGTCTTTAGGTGGTAAGTCGTAATTGAATGGTCCGTTCATGTAGTCGGCAGCCACGAGTGCCACCTTAGGCAACTGTTCGCTGCGAGCAAGGCGCAATAGCTGCTCGGCACAAGCGTGCTGCAAGCGACTGCGTTCAAGTTCGGGTGCCGCGACTATAGCTTGTTGCTGCCAATGCTGTTCGGTGGAGGCAACAATGGCCAGTGACAGCATCGTGGTGTCGGGACTCACGCTCACGCCGGTCAGTCCCAGCGTGTTACACAACTCATGATTGATGATTGCTCGCCGGTCTTGCACCTTGCGCAGCCCTAACTTTAGCGTTTCGAGTTGCAATTCGTAGCGTGTAACATCGTTTCGAAGCACTAAGCCTTGCTCATATTTCTCTTTGATGTCGGCAATAAGCCGCTCGGTGAGGGAAATGTTTTGAGCATACACTTGCTCGCTATTACGCAACTTATACAGGTCGAGATATTGCCCCAAAGCCATGAATCGCTGTTGCTCGCGCGTGAGTGATTCGCCCACACGAGCAAGGCTATGCTCCAACTCGGCCAATCGTATGCCGGCATCGATTGCCCCTCCGGCATACACCACTTGGCGCGCCTCGAGGGCAAATGAGTTGCCCAAATGCGGCACGCTGTAGCCGTGTACATCAGTGAAATTGCGTTCACTCGTGAGCACGTTTCCGTTAAAACTGACCGACACATCGGTGCTGACTTCGGGCAGACGTTTGTTTTTGGCCACGTCGATGCCTTGTTGGGCAAATTCTACGCTTGTCTTCTGTAACTGAAGAGTCTTGCTGTTGCTTTCCACTAAATCAAACAGTTCACCCACTGTTATGGTTCGCTCCTCTTGGGCCTTCACCGTCATCACGGCGGCTACGACCATCAGAAGCGCAACACTTCTCCATTTCATAGGTTATAAGACTGAATAACGTATTGAAGGTGGGGCCTCCGTTCAACAACTGAAGTTCAAGGAGAGCACCCACCTAAAGCACAAAATTACTGCAAAAAACAATATAGTCGAATCGCCGTGTTAATATCAATTAACCTGCATAGTGGGTCATTTTAGCACAATTTAACCGAAAACTCGATTTGCGACCGGGTAAAAAAATCACCGACCTCCTGTTGGGCGATCGATGATGATGGATGATTGCCAAAGACGCGCAGTGGCGTTATCTCACGATTTTGGCAGTGGTCATCGTGCCGTCGGCATAGCGCGTCACCACCACATTGATGCAGGCAAAAGGCACAGCACTCACACGGCCGGTAACGTCGACATAGCGCACCTCAACAGGCTCGGTCGCCGCACATGGGATGCTCACAGCCTTTTCTCGCCCTGAAACCACCTGCCGGGTCGGGAGGAGAACAAAAATTATTTGGTGGTGTCGTGATTTTTGATTATTTTTACGGCATGAAAACCAACTTATAACGATTTGACCAAAATGAAAAAAACGTTTGCAGCTTTTTTGATGGCAACCTGCGTTGCGACAACGGCATGGGCCAGCATCACCATTGGTGGTAAGGAATATGCCGCCGACACACTCGTGCGCCGCCAGATTGGGCCGGGCATCATGCACACCATGATGCGGCTGCCCGATTTTCCTCTGAATGTCTACATCCTTGAAACCGATGTGACCAACCCCGCCAACCGCGTGGAAAGCACCATAGGCTACGACCAAGTGGGGCGCACCGAGGCTCTTGTGAATGCCGCCAAGCGGCACACCACGGCCACCAAGCGGCCGGTAGCAGCCTGCAATGCCAACTTCTGGATTGTGAGCGGCAGCGGTGCCCCCCTCAGCACTTATGGCACCGGCACGCCGCTGGGATGTGTGGTGCGTAACGACACCACCTATGTGAACTCTCCCACCACCACCGATGGTTTCAATGGAGGACCTTGGAACACCGGAGCCACGGCCATCACAGCCGATCGCGTGTATGTGGGCCGCTGGATGTGGGCAGGGACGGTACGTTCGCCCAAGATTAACGGCGGCGAAGCGCTGACCTATCACAACATCAACCGCCGATGCAAAAGCGGTGAAATGGCCCTGTGGAACCGTGGATACTCGGCCACACGCGAGTTTGAAAACAACTGGACCGGCCACAATGAGCGTGGCGACAACGAGAGCGACAACTACTACCTGATGATGAAAGAAGGCAGCAACTGGGCCGTGGGCAAAGACATGACCTTTGTGGTGAAGAAAATCATTCGCAACGCCGACCGGCAGACATTGGGCGACTATGATGCCTGCCTCACTGCCGCCAAAGGCGACCTCAAAACAGCCATGACAGCCCTCGAAGAAGGCGATGAAATTGTCGTCACCACGGCTTGGACCACCTACGACACCTATGTGGCTGAAACGCCCGTCATCGAAAACATGGTGGAGGGCAACGCGCCAGTGTTGCATCGCGGGCAGCTCGACCCTCGCAACTACAACGAAGCCTATAACACCATGGTGTATTCGCGCACGGCCTATGGCACCAACGCCGAAGGCACGCGCCTCTACATGATTGTGATTGACAAGAGCACCAGCAAAAAATATGGCGTATCGGCTGGCTGCACCACCGAGCAAATGTGTCAAATTTTGCAAAGCGTGTGCCCCGACGTAACCGAGGTTGCCAACTATGATGCCGGCGGTTCGGCCGAGATGATGGTGCGCGGAGAAATCATCAACACCACCACCGAGGGCACACCGCGTGCTGTGGCATCGGGCATGATGCTGGTGGCCGTGGGCGAAGAAGACAACACGTTGGCCTCCATCGCTTTCGACGAATATCGCATCAATGCGCCGGTTTACTCATCGTCAACGCCACGCATTCTCGGATACAATGCGCGTGGAGAACTCATCGACGAGGATGTGCAAGGATTCACTTTGAGTTGCGACGAGCATCTGGGCCACACCGAGGGGTCGACGTTCATCGCCGGTGGCGAGGACGGTCATGGACTGCTCACCGCCACGCTCAATGGCATGACCGCCACAGTGCCGGTGCGCACGCTGGCCGCGCAACCTGCCATTTCGATTAAACCTTGCATTGTGATCGACGACCGCGAATATGCCGTGGATGTGACTGCCACCGTCAACAACGTCACCTATAACTACGACCCCACCAAGCTGGGGTGGAACATCGACAATCCTGAGGTGGCCACCATCACCAGCGGGACCCTGCGCGGAGTGGCCAACGGCACCACCACGCTGCACTGCACCATAGGCGACCTCACCGATGAGGTGGAAGTGCGCACTCAGATAAGCGATGTGCCCTATCAATATCAAGACTGGAGCGATTGGACCCTCAAAGGCTCCGGCGCAAAAAACATCAAGCTCGACGAGAACGGCACCGTAGCCTTCACCTATAGTGGCGGACGCGCTCCTTACTTGCAGATGCGTAAAGAAATTGAGTTCTACGGTTTGCCCGACACGATTGGAGTGACCTTCACCAGCACTGTTCCCGTGGATTATGTGCAGATCGACATGCGCAACCGCTACTTCACCACCGCCCACTATGTGAAGCACGGCGAAGACACCGGTTTTGAGGCCGGCAAAGAATATACCGTGGCCTTTGATCTTGCCGCGATGGGCGGCACAGAGAATGTGGGCACCTATCCTCTCACCATGAATGAGTTGCGCTTTGTGCCCTCAAAAAATGGAGAAACGGGTGAACACACGATTGCCATCAAGCGGTTTTTTGCCCACTACAATGTGACCGGCACCGGAATCAAGGGCGATGTGAATGGCGATGGTCAGGTGGACGTAATCGACGCGAACACGCTCATCAACATCGTGCTGGGCAAAGACGATGCCGAGAAATATGCCGGCCGTGCCAACGTGAACGGCGTGGGCGACATCGATGTGAGCGATGTGAATGGGCTGATTAATATCATCTTGGGCAAATAGACGGCCGAAGCGTCAAGACCCATTTCATGCGATGAGGGTGTCATTAAACAGTTGGCATCCTCATCGCATTTTTTCACAGCAACGCCGCAATGCCTATGGTGGCCGCGATAATGATCCCATAGCGCAAAGCTTTCCCTATGGTCATTGCCAGTGTGGTGACTGCCAGATTGGCACGCATAAGTCCCAAAGCCACCGTGAGGGCGCTGCCCAGCACCGGAACAAAGGCAAAAAATGCCACCCACGCGCCTCGTCCGGCAATGAAGCGATGGGCACGCTCAAGTTTTTCGTGGCTCACATGGGCGTAACGTTCAATCCACTCCATATTGCCCAGAGTGCCCAGCCAGTAGCAAGTGAGCCCGCCCAGCACATTGCCGGCTGTGGCAGCCACAAGGCACAGCCACGGGTTCAGGTGCAGCGGCCCCACACAAGCCACCAGCACCGCCTCACTGCTCAAGGGCACTATGCTGCCCGCGATAAAGGCACTCACAAACATGCCCCAAGCCCCAAACTGGATGAGAAAATGCACCAATGCGTCGATCATACGCTCATTTCCCTGCAAAAATCATGCGAGGTGACAAAAAGGACACACAGCGGTGCGGTGTTGGCATAAAAAAGTGGACAAACTTCGAAAGTCTGCCCACAGAGAAATCAATAAGTATTTTGTGTGTATGAGATTGTGGTCAATTACGAGTCAATCGCCGCAGCACGACTTGCTCGGGCCTTTGCAACAGCCCTCTTTGCCTCCGCCTTTACCTGCATCTTCCCTGCGAGGAGGACGCTGCTTCTTCAGCTCGGCATATTTGGCCTTTTGATCGGCCGTGAGCACGGCCTCAATCTTAGCCTCCGTTTCAGGATTGGGACGCATGTGAGGTCCGCGCGGCCCTCCCTTGTGGCCTTTGAATTGAGCTTTGCCCTCGCCACTATCCAACTTTTCTTGTGGCGGCTGCGGCTTGGCCTTCTGCATGTCCTTGCGAGCTTCTTTCATCTGCTTCATCTCGTCGGCATAGATGGCCGTGATGGCCGCCTTTTGGTCGGCGGTGAGCTGAAGCTCCTTGTCGAGTTGGTTAACACGCATCTCCACCATCTGCTCCGGCGTGGGCCGGCCTTTGTGGCGCGGTGCGTTTTGCGATACTTCTTGCGCATTGACACCCATTGTGGCACTCAATGCGATGGCAATAGCCAAAATCATGTGTTTCATCATTTTAATTTGTTTTTAAGAAATGAATAAAATAGTTAGATAGAAAAATGTAACCGGTTACATAATCAGTATAATTGTGTGTCTTCCTTATCATTGCTGATAGCCCACCACCTGATAGCGCACGGTGCGATTCATGCCGCTGCCGGTGCTCACCACCTTGTAGTAAACGCCATTCACCAAAAAGAGTTGCTCATTGCGCACGGTGATGGTGCGCACGTTGCGCGAGGGCAATGAGTTCACATAGCTTCCCAGCGCGGGGCGGTTGGCATAACGGCTATTATTGTTATAGTAACTGCCGCTGTTGCCGCGGGGATCGGTGGTGTAACGCCCATTATTGCCGTTATTATTGCCGTTCCACTGGCCATAGCGGTCGTCGGGAGGAGGCGTGGGCCGTCCATTGGGATCGTTCATCTCGGGACGGTCACGATAAGAGCCGCCCGTGGTGTCTTGCATGTTGGTCCAGCAGCTGGTGAGCATGGTCACCGCAATGGCTGCAAATAATATCTTTTTCATCGTCGCAATAATTTTAGAAGTGAATATTCTCTGTTTGTCTCCTTTTCACGTTGCAAAAATAATGCGAAAAAATGGTCATGTCAAGTCCTTTTGAGCCAAGTCAAGACCAAAAGCCGCAATACAAAGACCAATGAGCCAATCACATATACCAAACCGCCGCCCTCTCCAAAGTCCCAACCACAAAGAAATCCAGTTTTTTCGTCATTCTTTGCCTTTTGCGCATATTCCAGCACTTGCTCTGCCTTTGCCGGCCGCCGTGTCAAGAAATTTATTTAAGTGCATTCCGATGGCGACCATCGCCTCACCCTTCGCCGCCAAATGGGTTAAGTCACGCCAAACCAAACAGTAACACAATTTCTTGATGGCTCATCTTGAAAGATTAGCAGATGTTAAAAATCAGGTGTTTTTGCTTAAAAATCTTCGTTATCGGGGCCGGGGATTGGCTAAAACGGGATTTTTTTCGTAATTTTGCATACTTAAACCAAGCATTCGTCAAAATTATGGAAGTAAAGAAAGCATTATTTATTTCACAGGAGATTACTCCCTATCTGCCCGAAACGCCCATGTCGCTCATGGGTCGCGATTTGCCGCAAGGCATTCAGGAGCGTGGGGTTGAGGTGCGCACTTTCATGCCCAAATATGGCTACATCAATGAGCGTCGCAACCAGTTGCACGAGGTCATCAGGCTTTCAGGGATGAATCTGATTATTGACGATAGCGACCACCCGCTCATCATCAAGGTGGCCACGATGCAACCCTCGCGCATGCAGGTGTATTTCATCTATAATGACGACTATTTTGCCAACGTCATGACCAAAGAGCTTGAAACGATGACCTCGCATGCCAACAACGACGAGCGCAGCATCTTTTATGTGCGTGGTGTGATTGAAACCATCAGGAAGCTCCGCTGGGAGCCCAGCGTGATCCAGTGCAGTGGCTGGATATCGGCGTTGGCACCCATGTATATGCGCGAAATCTTCAGCGATGACCCCTCTTTCCGCGATTCCAAAATAGTTTATACGCTATGGAATGACGCATTCACCGAACCATTGAGCGACCGCTTGGCCGATAAGTTGCGCCAAGACGGCATCAGCGACGAGGCGTTGCGCGACATCATGGGCAAGCCGGTGGATTACTTGGCACTCACCAAGCTCGCCATCGAGCACAGCGATGCCATTGCCCAATGCAGCCCCGAGGTGATGCCTGAAGTGCTTGAACTGGCCAAAGCGTCGGGCCTTCCCTTCCTGCCCTATCAAGGTGAAGAAGGCTATGTGGAAAGTTTCTCAAAATTCTATGAGTCGCTCTGATGTTTTGGGACACATTTGAATCATTATAAGTTATTTAGCAATCTTTTTTAGAGAGAAATGAGACAATCCATTACTGTGGTACTTGCATGGATGCTGCTCGCCGCAATCTTCCCGGCAATGTACTCATGTACTGATGAAAACATAGGGTCTTCACTGGCCGAAACACGTGTGTCGATTATTGAGGACTCCTCTTTTGTCATCACAGGAACTTCGGTGCGCAACGAGCGACTGCTCTCGCGCACGAGCACCCAACTCTTGGGCATCATCAAGAGCAATGGCTATGGCACTTTGCGGAGCGATGTGGTCACACAATTTATGCCCGCGATGGCTATTGACACATCGGGCGTTTCGACCGACATGATTGATTCTTGCCGCCTGCGCCTGCGCATTCCCGTCACAGGCGGATTTACCGGCGACTCTTTGGCGCCCATGCGCCTGCGCGTGTACAAGCTGAATAAGCCGCTTCCCGGCACGCTTTATAGTGACTTTGACGCAAGCGACTATTATGACGCGGCCGATCTGCTGGGCGAAACCCCTTACTCGGCGGCATCGACCACTTTCCAATACGACACACAGCTGCAAGTGCTTTATCGCTCGGTGAGCGTGCCTTTGCCCGTGAGCCTCGCACAAGAGATCTTCACCGAATACGGTAAAAATCCCGACACCTTTAAGTCGCCCAGCAAATTCGCCCAGTTTTTTCCGGGCATCTACATTACCAACAGCTTTGGCAGTGGCCGCATGATGAACTATGAGCGCACCGAACTTGACGTGTATTATCGCCGTCACTTGGTGACCGACACTATAGACTCTATTCAGACGGGGCTGGTGCAAACCTACCTCTCGGCCTCGCCCGAAGCGTTGCAAACCAACATCATTCACCTGAATGTGGACGACCAGATCACAAGCATGGTAAGCGATGGAGATGCCATTCTGATGGCACCGGCCGGCTATGAGGTGCAAATGAGATTTCCCATTCAAGATGTGATAGATAGCTATAAGAAACGCTCGTCGGGCAGTTTGTCGTCGATCAGCTCACTTGAATTGCAAATTCCGGTGGAGAACACCGCCAGCGATTACGACATCGCCCCTCCGACCTATTTGCTCATGGTGAAAACCTCGATGAAAGACGAGTTTGTGGCCGGCGACAGCCTGACCAACAACAAGGACTCGTTCTACGCCGTGTATGACGCTACCAACAAGTGCTACACCTTTAGCGGCATGCGCGATTATATCCTTGACATCTTGAATAACCGAGGGGGCGTGGCCACAGAGGACGACGTCAATCTCTCGGCTGTGGCGGTGGACATTTCAAGCTACACGCCCACGTCGAGCTACTATTATTACGGCACAGCGGCCACATCGATTGTAACCAAGATTGCCCCGCAGGTGTCGAAGCCGGCCATTGCCAAGCTGCGCCTCGACAAAGCAAAAGTCAAGATTACTTACAGCACACTAAGCATGGATTGAGGTTCGCCCACAAGGGTAAAACTTCTTCAAAACCGAAAAAAACAGGGCACAAAGTTGGCCGTTTTACTAAAAATGATTACCTTTGCACCCGCAATGCAAAGTGACGCATTGCATTAGCCGCAATAGCTCAGTCGGTAGAGCATTTCATTCGTAACGAAAAGGTCGCGGGTTCGAGTCCCGCTCGCGGCTCAACAGCCAGCCACCAAAGAGTGGCTGGCTGGTTTTTTTCTTGTGGCGCCGACACTCTCCATACTTGCCTTTTTTTGTAGATATCCACTCTTTAAGAAAAAATCTGTGGCCTCAGAAAGAAGCAGGCGAGAACAAAATTGTGTCCCCGCCTGCTTAAATGCGCTTTTATCTATAAGGTTAATTGTCGCGACCGAAAATGCGAAGCAAATAGATAAACAAATTGATGAAATCAAGATAAAGCGATAGAGCACCCATCGTGGCCACCTTGCCCACTTGGCTGGGGTCGGTCATCTCGGCCATGCGCTTGATGCTTTGGGTATCCCAAGCGGTTAGTCCCACAAAGATGGCAATGCCTGCCAAGCTGATGATCCATTCCATCGTGCTGCTGTGCAAGAATATGTTGACCACCGCACAGATAATCAGTCCCACCAGTGCCATGACCAGAAACGAGCCAAATTTGCTCAAATCTTGCTTGGTTACATAGCCAAAGAGGCACATCGCTCCAAAGGTGCCAGCCGTGATGAGGAAAGTGGTGGCAATGGACGAGGCCGTGTAGATGAGAAAGATGGGAGTGAGCGTGAGGCCATTGAGCATGCTATACACATAGAACAAGAGAGTGGCCATGCTTTGCGACATCTTGTTGATGCGTGCCGTGAGCCAAATGACCAAGCCCAGCTCTGCAGCAGCCAGAATCCAAAATGCGAATCGGTTGCCGAAAAACATCGTCATGAGCGACTCGTTGGTCATCACAAAGAATGAAGTGAGAGCCGTGACGAGCAGGCCTAAAAACATTTTGCCAAACACGCGACGCATCACGCGAGCCACATAGGCACGCATGGTCAGTTCGTTCTCGGCTTCGGCAGCAGTGGCATAGCCTTGCTGATAAGGATAATTATTGAAGTTATTCATAATCGTGTTAGTTTTTGTCAATCAAAGAGTGATTTGCAAAAATCGTGCCAGCATGAAGGATTACATGCGTTCGGGCACTTCCATGCCCAGCAGCCACACGGCACGCTTGATGATTTGCCCCACTGTGCGCGACAGTTTCAGCCTGAACACGCGCAAAGCGGCATTTTCTTCACGCAAAATGCCAAAGTCGTGATAGAACTGATTGTATTCTTTGGCAAGGTCATACACATAGTTGGCGATAAGGGCCGGGCTATAGCTCTTGCCCGCGTCGGTCACTGCAGTCGAGAAGTCGGCCATGCGCTGAATGAGCGAGATCTCTTTTTCATTGGGGCTGACTGAAGCCGTGTCGCAAGAATCGATGTCATCGGTGCTCTTGCGCAGCACCGACTGGATGCGGGCATAAGTGTATTGCAAGAAAGGCCCCGTATTGCCATTGAAATCAATGGACTCCTGAGGGTTGAACGTCATGTTTTTGCGTGGATCCACTTTGAGTATGAAATACTTGAGTGCCCCCAAGCCCACCATGCGCAGAACGTCGTCGCGCTCGGCTTGCGGCAAATCTTTGAGTGTGTCGCGCTCATCGCTCATGCGACGTGCCGTGAGAATCATTTCGTCCATTAGGTCATCGGCATCCACCACCGTTCCCTCGCGCGATTTCATCTTGCCGTTAGGCAATTCCACCATGCCATAAGAAAAATGAATCAGGTCTTTCCCCCACGCGAAGCCCAACTTATCGAGCAGCAGCGCGAGTACTTGGAAATGATAGTTTTGCTCGTTGCCCACCACATAAATCATCTTGTCGATAGGATAGTCTTGGTAGCGCAATTTGGCAGTGCCTATGTCTTGTGTCATATAGACCGACGTTCCATCGCTGCGCAGCAGCAGTTTCTGATCAAGCCCGTCGGGGGTGAGGTCGGCCCACACGCTGCCATCGTCTTTGCGATAAAAGAGGCCTTTGTCTAAGCCTTCAAGCACTTTTTCTTTTCCTTCAAGGTAGGTGTTGCTTTCGTAATAAATTTTATCAAAGTCCACACCCAGCCGCTTGTAGGTTTCATCAAAACCGGCATACACCCATTCGTTCATTTTCGACCATAAGGAGCGCACTTCGGGGTCGCCGTCTTCCCAGCGTTTGAGCATGTCGCGTGCCTCTTGCATGAGTGCGCTTTGCTTCTCAGCTTCTTCCTGCGAAAGTCCGCTCTCAACGAGCGCACGCAGCTCGGCCTTATAATGCTTGTCGAACTCCACATAGTAGTCGCCAATCAGGTGGTCGCCTTTCTTGCCGGTGCTTTCGGGCGTGGCGCCATCACCCCATTTGAGCCATGCAAGCATCGACTTGCAGATATGAATGCCGCGGTCGTTCACAATATTGGTCTTAACCACTTTGTTTCCGCAGGCCTGCATGATGCGCGACAGGCTGAATCCCAGCAAATTGTTGCGCACATGCCCTAAATGAAGCGGTTTATTGGTGTTGGGCGAGGAGTATTCAATCATCACCAGCTGGCTATCGGGGGTGGCAGCCGCGAAACCATAGTCGGGGGTGGCGGCAATGTGATTGAGCACGCCCGTCCAAAACGAAGGTTTGATGGTGATGTTCAAGAAGCCCTTTATCACATTGAATTTCTCAACTGCCTCGCAATGCTTCACAAGGTACTCTCCTATTTCCTGCGCTGTGGCATCGGGAGCCTTGTGAGATGCCTTCAAAAAAGGAAACACCACAATGGTTTCGTTGCCTTCAAACTCTTTTTTGGTGGTCTGGGGCACGATTTTATCGGCAGGAAAAGTCACGCCATAGAGTGCTTCTACGGCTTGGGAGGTCGCTTGCGCGAGAAGTTGGTCAATTGTAATCATTCTCAAAAACTGTTCTAATTAAATAAAGGTGCAAATTTAACGCTTTTTTTTGACAAAAGCTATGCTTTGCCTCATCAAATCACCTCTTGCACATCTTGTGGGGTCACACGGTAAACCTTGTCTTCGGTCACATACCACAGAAAACCCACCACATGTGTCATGCCGGCTGCATGCAAATCAGTCATGTAGCCTCGCACTTGCTTCACATTGTCGGCAAGGTCTTCTTGTCCGAACTTATAGTCCACCACAAGCACATCGCCATTGGGGCGGCGCACCACACGGTCGGGGCGTTTGCGTCGAGTTTTTTCGGGGCTGTAAACGTTGCGTTCGTTATACACACGATTGTCATCGCTAAACCACACGCTGGTGCGATGGTCTTCGAACATGTGAACGAGCATGCGTCTGATGCGTGTGAGCGGCCACTGAGGGTCATCGCGAGAAATGATGCCTCTATTCAGACAAAAATGGATGGCCCGCTCCACATCGCGCCTATAAAAAATGCGGCTCATCAGGTTGTGCAGGCGGTTGCCCATGAGTTGTTTGTCGGTGATTTCGCGAGGCAGTTTCACCACCACTTGCCGGCTGCTTTGTGTCACCTTATAGGGTGGCATGGGCTCAACTCGGCCGTTGAGAAGCGCATGCGCATGCTTGGGCGTGCGGCGAGGTTCTCCACACTGATACACTCCTGACCTTATTTCTTGAACGGTGAGATCGGGATGGGGTTGCCCGGCAGCCAGCATGAAATGCTGCTGCAACAGTTCGCTCACTTTTCCCCGCCCCGTTTTGGCAAACACATGCAGCTCCTCACGCGGTCGTGTGAAGGCCACGTAAGTTTTATTCATGCCGTCGATCAGCGTGCTTTCCTCCTCCCTGTTCACCAGCTGCGAAAAATCACCCCTAAGAGAGGCGTAGCTTTTCAGATGCTTTTTCACAACAGGGATCAACGGCGGCACAAGCCCCTCGTCGGCCAAATTCGGAGTTAGGCTCAGTCCCTTCTGAGCCACCCATTCGCTTCGAGTCACCCAATAGATGGACGAGGTTTTATCTGACGGAAGCACACGGCTACCCATTAGCGACCAATCGGCAAAAGGAATGACCACGCAATCAAACTCCAACCCCTTTGATTTGTGAATGGTGAGCACATTAATGGCATCAAGGTTCACGTTGCCCGGCACACTTATTTTTTCACTTTCAGCGTCCCAATAACGCAAAAATTCGCGCAGTGTGCCCCCTCCATTAGAACGGGAGGCAAAGTCATGCACACAATCTTGAAAGGCCAGCAGAAATAATGTTTCTTGCTCGTGGCATTCAGGAGCGCTCGTGAGCAAAAATCGAGCAATGATTTTTTCCACTATGTTGTCAAGGCTCATCAGCTCTGTTTCTCGATTGGGCAAGATGTCGGTCATGCAAGTGGCAAAAAAGTTCATCTGCTCTACTTCGCTTTGTGTGGCCAGCTGGTCATAAGCCCGGAAACTTTTCACCAGCAATTCTCCCGGGGGTGTGGTGGAATCATTGGCCAAGAGTTCCATAAAATGACCCATGATGTAATAGAGCCTTTGCGCTCCGGCGCGTTGTTTGTTCGCTGCGTTCTTCGGTGTGGCGGCGTCGACATCGGTTTCGGCGAGGTGATATTGGGTCAATTCCACAAAACGCAGCATGCTCACGATGCGGCACACCGCGGGAGAGTTGGCAAGCATCATGGCCTCGTCGCTCACGACTGCAATGAGTTCTTCAGGGGTTGCCGTCGTGTTGTGGCGCATGATGCGTTGCACCACTTCTGTTCCCTCTTTGACGCGATCCACAAGAATACCTATGCTCCCCCAGCTAAAACGCCGGTGCAGTTCAAGCAAATATTGCGGCAATGCTTCAAGCACCTGCGTCTTGTTCTTTATGGGCTGGCCCTCGATGTCATTAAAGTGAAAGCTCACAAACCCCGGCACCTCATCATGGTGCGTTTTTTGCTTATAGTCTATTTTTTTGCGTGGGTCCAAATAGGTGGCTTGCAGCATCGCGTATTGGGGGAAGTCAGCCAAAAGTTTTTCAAAAATCCAATTATTGAAGTGCACCACAGTGGGCGCGCTGCGATAGTTGGTGTTGAGGTTTTGTGGCACAGCGTTAAAATCCATTCCCACATGGTCGCGAAACAGGCTCACATCGGCATTGCGAAAGCGATAGATGCTCTGCTTGGTGTCGCCTATGACCATGCTCAGGTTCTCACGATTTTGTGCCAACCCTTCTTCAAGCAGAGGCTTGAAGTTGCCATATTGCTTGCGGCTCGTGTCTTGGAACTCATCTATCATGAAGTGCTTGATGAGTGTGCCGGTCCTCTCATATATAAAGGGCACACCACTATCGAGCACTCGAGCTATCAGGTCGTTAGTATCGGCAATAAGGACAGAATTGGTTTCTTGCGTGTATTCAAGCAATTTTTGGCTGATTTGCCCCAATAGCCCTACAATGCCCAAGTCATGAGCGAGGTTATCCAGCAGTTGCCACTTGGTCCACGTCAGCTGCACCTCGCGGCACCAGTCCAGCAAGTGTTGCCGCCCTTCAAGGCTCATCGATTTGAGCACTTGCCCATCAATTCCTCCTGTGGCCAATTCCAGAAAATCTTTGGGTTCCTTGCCTTGCCGCAGGCCGTCGGCCTGAAAAAAGTTCCACACTTTTCGTCCCTTGTACAGTGATGTCATTTCATCGCCCAGCAGAGCCGGCAGCATGTCGTGCAAATCCTGTGTGTAGTGAGCTTTTTGTTGCCGGGCGGCCTCAATCACGTGAGCGCGAAACTGGCGTATGCGGCTAAAGTCGTTTGCCGGCTTACCCTCGCTCGACAAATAGGCTTGCACCTCCTGCATGTGCTCGCGAAACACCTCTTTATTGATTGTCTTGGCAAAATTAATCAGATCGCCATCTTCTCGAAAGAAGTTCCAGCTGCGATCGTCTTGCACCTGCAATTTGATAAGATCTCGTACCCACAACTCCACGTCCGACATGCGGTAACTGCCGTTGCTGCGAATGCGGTGCGAATCGGTGCCCAATCCCAACAAAAAGTTATGCAATGCTTCACGCAGGGCAAAATCATCATCAATTTGCACCTCATAATTATAGTCGCGGTCAAGTTCACGGGCGAAATTGCGCAAGATGGATTGAAAAAATGAGTCGATGGTGCTCACATTAAAGTCACCATAATGAAACACAATGCTTGCCAGCGCACGGCGAGCCGCATCTTGCAGATTCTCAGCATCGAGCACATGGGGCGCATATTCGTCAGAATTCTCCTTAAATTGGGCGTAAAAATGGCTTCGGGTCACATCGGTGGCAAGAATGAACAGTTCGTTCACAATGCGTTCCTTCATTTCTTGCGTGGCCTTGTTGGTGAATGTGATGGCCAAAATGTGCTTGTGATATCCGCGATGCCGCCTGAAGCGTTTCAGTCCGTCGTCACCCACTTCAAACAGCAGCAACTCAATGTAGCGCAGAGCCAGAGTGAACGTTTTGCCGCTACCCGCCGAGGCTTGAATCACCAGCAGCCCCTGATGTGAATTGCTCTCCATAAGCGTCACTTGACTTTGAAACCCTTGTTGCGCAACATTTCCATGACGCGGTCGCGATGGTCGCCCTGAATGAGAATCTCTCCACCGCGTGCCGAGCCGCCCACGCCCAGCTGTCGCTTCAGCTCTCGTGCGAGGTCGTCGATGGCCCGGTCGTCGGCCACAAGATCAACAATCAGCGTAGCCGTTTTGCCTTTTCTTCCTTTTTTATCGAGCAGCACATGCACCACTTGGTTGCCTTGCTGTGCACGGGCATCGGCAGGAGCTTCAGCCTCTTGTTCGAGCCGATCCTCTTCGGGTTGCACAGGAGCTACGCCAAAAGCTGCGCTTAACTTATCTTTCCAGTCCTCCATAATCAGTTAAAATAATGCCAAAGTTACTCCTAAAAAGGCAAAGAGCCAAAAAAAATGCCAAAAACCATTGTGCGTTTCAAAAAATAGCACTACTTTTGCCGTCAAGTTTACTATTCAATTAATAACACTTTTCATTTTTAATTATCATTATGGCATACGTAATTACCGACTCTTGTCTGGCTTGTGGCACTTGCCAGAGTGTTTGCCCCACTGGTGCTATCAGCGAGGGTGACATCTACAAGATTGACCCCGATGTGTGCATCGATTGCGGCACTTGCGCCGATGCATGCCCTGCCGGAGCTATCGAGCCGGGTGAGTAACACACAGTTCACAACCCAAATGGAGTTGCGCACCGCGATGGGGCGCAACTCTTTTTTTGATTTGCATATGTAGAAATTCCTCACTATCTTTGCAGGGATGAAACGACAGATGACAGCAGAAAAAGCATACACACGCGCAGCCACACTGTGCAGCCGCAGTGAGCAAGCCGAGAGCGACATCCGTGAGAAATTGGCCGGATGGGGTATTGATGAGGCCGACGTTGAGCAGATTGTGCAACGTCTGCGCGAGGGCAATTACCTGAATGAGCAACGTTATGCCCATGCTTTTGTGCACGACAAGTTCGCTTTTAACGGCTGGGGCAAAATCAAAATGGCTTTTATGCTCAAACAAAAACAAGTGTCACCTGCCGTAATCGAAGAGGCACTGGCTGCCATCAACCACGAGGAATATCGCGAGAAACTCATGTCGCTGCTTTATGCCAAGATGCAAGCACAAGCCGGACGCGATGCCTTGCTCGTGCGTGCCTCGTTGCTGCGCCTTGCCGCATCTCGCGGCTATGAGCCAAGCGTGTTTTATGGATGTGTGGATCGCACCATGGCTAAATTTGACACGCTGGTGGCCGGCGACGGCGAGCCCAATCCAGACAATGAATAAGTGGCTGCATGCGCTGGCCGACGTGCTGATGCCACGCACTTGTGCTGTGTGTGGGCAGGCATTGGGACTTGATGAACCCTACTTATGCCCGGCATGCGAACTTGCCCTTCCCCGCACTCACTATGAGAATGAATCTTTTAACGCCATGGAGCAACTGGCGGCCGGGCGCACACCCATAGAGCGTGCCGCCGGCTATTTCTTTTATGAGAAAGCATCGCCCTATGCCGCCATTCTGCACGACATCAAGTATCGCAACATGCCGCTCATGGGACAATGGCTGTGCCGGCAAGCGGCACGCCACATGCAGCAAAGCAACTTTTTTGAAGGAATCGACGCGATAGCACCCGTGCCATTGCACAGAAGCAAACTTGCCGACAGGGGCTACAACCAGTCGCAATATCTGGCGCAAGGATTGGCCGACGTAACCGGCATTCAGCTCGTGCAGGCACTCACGGCAACGCGACCCCACGCCACACAAACCCGCAAGTCGGCACAAGAACGATGGGAAAACATTCAAGACATGTATGCGCCACGCAGCAGCGCTGCGCGGCAGCTGGCCGGCAAGCACATTCTCATCGTGGACGACGTGATTACGACCGGAGCCACGCTCATAGCGTGCTCACAGGCATTGCATCAGTTGCCCGGCGTGCGAATTTCTTGGTTCACGCTGGCTGTGGCGCGGCTTGATTGACCGCTCCATCAAATAGACAATCTGCGCAAGATCGTCACCAGCTCAGGGTCGATGGGCTTGTCTTTGCGAATCGCTTTGGAGAAAGGCACGTACACGATTTCGTCGTTGGCATCACCAATCATCACATTGCGCTGCCCCTCAAGCAGAGCATCGATCGCAGCCGCGCCCATGCGCGAAGCCAGAATGCGGTCTTGTGCCGTGGGCGAGCCGCCGCGTTGCAAATGGCCCAAAATGGTGACACGCACGTCGTATTGAGGATACTCTTTGCGCACACGCTCGGCCAGCCCCATAGCACCACCTGTGATGGGGCTTTCTGCCACCAACACGATGCTGGAGTTCTTGCTCTTTCGGAAACCATTTTGAATCAGTTCGGCCAACTGGTCGACTTCGGTGGAGATTTCGGGTATGATTGCAGCTTCGGCTCCGCTGGCGATGGCACCATTAAGTGCCAAGAATCCGGCGTTTCTGCCCATCACCTCGATGAAAAACAGCCGTTCGTGGCTCGTGGCTGTGTCGCGAATGCGGTCCACACACCACATGATAGTGTTGAGTGCCGTGTCATAACCTATGGTGTGGTCGGTGCCGTATAGGTCATTATCGATGGTGCCCGGAAGCCCCACGATGGGAATGTCGAATTCACCGGCGAAATCGCGCGCGCCACTCAGCGAGCCATCGCCGCCTATCACCACCAGCGCATCAATCTCATGACTGCGCATCACATCGAAAGCCTGCTGACGGCCCTCGGGGGTGGTGAACTCTTTGCAGCGAGCTGTTTTCAAAATGGTGCCTCCCTGCTGCACAATGTTGCTCACATTTTGTGTTTTGAAATCCACAATCTCGTTGGTGATAAGCCCCTTGTAGCCACGATAAATGCCTTTCACCTTGAAACCACTGAAGATTGCCGAGCGCGTCACCGCGCGTATGGCCGCATTCATTCCCGGGGCATCGCCGCCCGAGGTTAGCAAGCCTATCGTTTTAATCTTTGCCATAACTGAATTCTATTCTTTTTCGAGAAGGCAAAGATACAACTTATCCCCTGCCCCGCAATAGCAACAAGCGCTTCATTTGCGTTATTTAACGCCCACGGTGTCCGAAGGCTCCTCCACCTCGACAGGTTGGCGCATGGTGCCGGCCGCCTCCACAAGGTCTTTCACCACCTCACCACCTAAAATAAGGCCCGCCGTGGCCGGAACCCACGCATTGCTGGCCGGGATGTTGCGACGCTCGGTGCATTTGCGCATATTCTTGTCAGGGCAAATGCAGTGAAAACGGCAGCTGATGCTGGGGTCGTCAAGAGGCTCCAACGGGATCTCCGGGCTATACACACACTTGAAGTGATTAATTCCCTCTCGCCGCAACCGTTTGCGAATCACTTTGGCCAAAGGATCCATCATGGTCTTGGTTATATCAACCACACGAAAAGCCGTCGCATCCAGCTTGTTAGCTGCCCCCATCGAGCAAATGATGGGCACGTTCAGTCGTTTGCATCGGCGAATCAGCTCCATCTTCGCGCTCACGGTATCTATGCAATCCACCACATAGTCATAGACCGACAAGTCCACCTCATCGGCATTGCTCACCAAGTAGAACATGCGTCGCTTTTCCACCTTGCAGTGCGGATTGATGGCATGGATTCTTTCTTCGGCCACATCCACCTTGTAGCGGCCAATATTATTGGTCAAGGCTATAATCTGCCTGTTGACATTGGTCAGGCAAATGCGGTCATCGTCAAAAATATCAATGGCACCCACCCCACTTCGGGCCAGCACCTCCACGGCATAACCGCCCACGCCGCCCACGCCAAACACCGCCACACGGCTGGCCTTCAACGTTTGCATAGCCGCGCCACCCAGCAACAGCTGCGTCCTTGAGAACTGATTCTGCATAACAATCTACATTATTCTTGTGCAAAAATAAGATTTTTTTTGCAGTCTTACTTGATTATTCAGAAAAAATAGCTACCTTTGCACCGCTTTTAGCCCAGATGGCGGAATCGGTAGACGCGCTGGTCTCAAACACCAGTGGGGTAAAACCCGTGCCGGTTCGACCCCGGCTCTGGGTACAAATAACGGCTGTTAATCGCTTGATTTTCAGCCGTTATTTATTTGCTGGGTAGCCAAAGGGTAGCCAAAAGCAACACAATAGCCCATTTTTGACGGTCAAAAGGGCGGTTTCACCAAACCCGGTGCAGTCAACACAGTGACCGGCGGCATGGGCTTCAATATTTGCGCAAGGCGAACTCAATGCTAAGCTTGCTTGAGCATTGATGAGGCGCAGCCAAATTTATCCAACCAAGCCAAGACGACTACCAGCGACTGATGAATAACAAAAGTCCGAAATCCAAGCGAAAACAACCTTTCGTATCGAAATAATCGCTACCTTTGCAATACATTTAAGAACACGTATCTTAATGTCTGCATTTACATCTATAATAATCATAATACTTGTCCTTGGAATCGTAATTTTCCGCTTGTGGTATAATTCGCCAAAGCAGAAAGGAAAACGAGGCGAGAAAAAGGTGCATAATATTCTATCTCATTTGTCAGAAGAATATCATGTCTTAGATGATGTTGTATTAAAGACACAAAGAGGCACAACTCAAATTGACCACATTGTTATATCTAAATACGGTGTTTTTGCCATTGAAACAAAGAATTATCGCGGTGACATCTATGGTGACGACAATCGTGAACAATGGACGCAGATAATTGCAACAGAAGTGACTTATAGCAAAAAGTGGTATAAGACATATACTTATATCACGAAGAATCAGCTTTATAATCCGGTCAAACAATCCTTTGGGCACATTTATGTACTGAAAAAGATACTATCCGAATGGAAGCATATAAAGTATATTCCTATAGTCGTATTTACCGGTAATGCCAATCTGTCAAATGTAATGTCAAGTATAGATGTTGTTTTCGATAGCGATTTGATTACAACTATTCTTCGTTATCAAACCGAATGTTTATCTCATGAAGATGTTTATGCAGTAATCAATAGAATTTTAGAACAAAACGTTAGAGAAATTGTTGATGATGGTGTGCATGCTCTAAATGTCAATACGGCAAAGAAACAAACTCAACAAAAGATTGAATCCGGAATTTGCCCAAGATGTGGAGGGACATTGATCCTGCGTAGTGGAAGATATAGTCGCTTCTATGGCTGTTCAAATTATCCGAGATGTAGATTTACGACGCACTAATATAGACTGATCGTCTTTTAAGAGCCAAATCGGCTGGTTTACTTTTGCAGTAAACTCACCGATTTTTCTATGTCAACAAGTCCAAAAACATCTTCACTCTCGCGAAATATTCACGGATAGAAGTTAGGTAGGCTCGTCTTGACTTGGGCATCTCTGCATTACAGGCTTGCACGTTTTCTATATCCAGCCCAAGATGTTCCGCCTGATAGATTGCCCGCTCGTCATGAAACTCCTGAGAGATAATCGTGAAACTTTTCAGCCCAAACACCTTGTTGGCATTAACAATAGAGCAAATAGTCCTGTAGCCCTTACCATCCATGATGATTGCACTCGCAGGAACGCCCTTTGTCAGTAGCGAATCCCTCATACATTCCGGTTCATTGACCCCATCAAGACTATTCTCATCGCCGCTAATTAGGATTTTCTCTATCTTTCCTGCCTTATACAACTGCTCTGCCGCGTCAATACGGTAGGTAAAGAACTCGTTTGTAACCTTTGCTAAGCGAGCTTGTGGAGTCGTCCCCAGCAACAGCCCCACCTTATTAGGTTTCACATTTTCAAGCTCATTGAATACTTCCCCTTGGCGTTATTCACAACAATCTGGTTGCAAACCAACATGGTCACTATACATAAGATTGCAATTAAACTAAATCCCCCTATCGCAACTTTCGCTAAAGAAGTTTTCATCTGTCTTTGGATCCGTGCAAACATCTCTTTTGTTTTGTCATTAAAAACGTTATCTCAATTTGTGAACCACCTTATAGAACTTCCGATTATCTTTCATCCTTGATTTACAGGCATCTCTAGTCGCCAGCCCTGAGAAGCTCCAGTGGCGCTTGATACGACGTTGCTGCACCATCTGCCGCAGGTTGGCGATGAGCGCATCTTGATGGCGTTGGCAATCGAAGGCATAAACTCCTTGGACATACTCACACCCAGCAAGTTCGCAACTTTCAAGTCCCGATTACGAGCATTCATCTCTCTAATATAGTCGCCTAAACGTTTATATTCCGCTTTATCCACATTAGTTCCTTTCTTTCCAATTCTTTCCAATGTTTAAAGAATTGGAAAGAATTGGAAAGTTGTTATAAAGTATATCCCAACTTCTCAAAGAGGACTTTCAGGTCCTGTTTGCTCTTCTCTTCATGCTTTGCGCAACGTTGTTCATGATTGCGCTGGTTTCTCACTTTGCCATAGACCACGAAAAAGTACTGGCAGGGCGACTGCATTCCGATTTTGCCGGTAATCGGCAGAAATCTTTTTGGGTGCTCTACGGGCTTGACCAGTTGCTGTGCATGCTGGTTATCGTGGCAATGGTCTACCTTTCGCGCCTCACCGTGCCAATCGCATCAATGCGGATGGAGAACCATGAAAAACCGGCAGTCAGCCGCAAAACTGCAACGGACTGCCCCTATCGCGAGGAGGACAAAATTACTTACGCTGGGTCTGATGAAAAAAACGGTTGCAACTTACGTCACAACCGTTCAGGCCTCGATTGGGCGGAGAGGACAAGATTCGAACTTGCGGTAGAGTTACCCCTACGGCAGTTTAGCAAACTGCTGGTTTCAGCCACTCACCCACCTCTCCAGTGCTCGGTGCTGATTTCCACAAAGCGAGTGCAAAATTACGGCTTATTTCTGAACTGGCAAAATTTTTCGCCTCTTTTTTCAGATTTTTCTGCACGTTGCACAGACCTATAAGTAGATAACCATCTCACAATCTTTTAATTATTTTCGTCGAACTCACGTTAATCAAACTAAAATGAACCCATTTTTAATGTTTTTTGAATGTAAAAGCCAAATTAAGTCAGATTTCAGAAGCCAAATATAGCATTTCTCTTATCACGTTTTAGACCAGACATCCACTTTGTTATTTTGTGAGAACCTATTAAAGTCATTAAGATTTTTATGATAGAAATCTTCTTCTAACTTATAATTACCACATGATATAGCATGAGAAACCTCAAAGGGTTCATCTGGTTTCAATTCACAAGTGAACTTTTCCTCCTCATAATCATAATGACGATGAATGCAGAGACAGCAATTCCTCACATCAAATCCTTTGCTTTTTGCCAAAGCCAGCCCCCAGTTGCAAAAACGTCCTAAGGAAAATGCTTCCGGACTTCTTTCTTGACCAAATAACACCCCCAGACTATGTCTATTTTCCATGATTGTAACTTCCAACAAAGCACTCTTTCTTCTGTTCCTAAAAGTTTTACAATCGCATGCGGACCCTGCAAAAGCCTTTCCTGTTCTATAATAAATAAATTTTGAGAGTGAATATCGGGCTGGCATGGCTTCGTCAACAATTTCTTTAGGAGTAAAGCCATAGAATTTTACAGTGTCACACTCTTGAATGTTATTGTTTACAATATTTTCCACATCTTGTTCTGAATGAACTTCAAATTCGATAATTCGTTTATGAGAGTCCTTCTTTTTTTGAGTACATTCATGCGTAACTTTAATCTCAATAAGAATATCATTCTTTGAATTGTAAGGATTACACCATAATAGGTCAGCCCTGAACCTATCATCATTTACGTGTACAATCTCTTCAAGTCTGCAAACTGTGAGATATGTCTTCAAATCAACTGTCTTTTCTTCAAGTCTGGAACACTCATTACCATTTCCCTTCCAGTTGCAATCTGTGGAATACTTACAGACCACTGGCTGCTGATAGTGGAGAAGGATGCTTTCGGACTCTTCAAACCACTGTTTGAGTTTCAACTTTGCAAAAGAATGGAGATAAGATTCATAAGAACATTTTTTATTAAATTCATTTTCAAACCTATAATCGTGTGCAAAATGCCAAGCACGAATATTCCCGCAACGCTTGAGCATCCTGCATCCACAATGAGGACAGAAACAATCTTCCTTACTATCATGAGCGTCGTTGATATGCACCAATACACCGCCCTTGGAAACAGCATAATGCTGTTCCTTCCTATTCTCATATTTCATGGACCTGTTGTTTACTGGTTAATATCAACAAAATCCACTTTCTTCCCCAGGGCGGTTGCAATCTTCGCAAGAATATCAAGTCCAACGGAGTAGCGACCGTTCTCAATACGACTGAGATTGGCAGCATCAATGCCTATAAGACGTGCTAGGTCTCGCGCTTCTATACCACGTTCTTCACGTATTTCCTTAATTCGATTGCCTATTCTGGCTCTGTCCTCATGTCTGGTACCACTACTAATTCCGAGAATACCACCACCTATGCCAAAACGCAGTGACTCACGCCAGATGTTATTAATCATCTGTTCTTTATTATCGGAAAAGTTCTCATCAAACAAAGATTCAAGCCCGAAAAGTTCTTGTTTTTTGGTTTCCTCGTTAATATAACAGCCAATTTGACAAAGGACCGTAAACACTTCTCCGTCTGGAGCTGTAACTTCAACCTCTTTTCTATTAATAATCTGGGCTGAAGATTGGTGCTTAAATTTAGATATATCCATATTCTTAAATCGTTTTTATAGTGGTGTACCCCACTTCTAAAATGAATATCGGCGCAAAGGTAATAAAAAATATCTAATTGGCAAATATAACAATCACAACGTTACATATACAACAATTGTTTTCAGATTTTTCTGCACGCATGCAAGTCTTGAAGAGAGCCAACAACCAAAAGAAATATTATTTTGTTATCTTTTATGTGAATAATTTTGTCGCTGAAATAGCCACTACTATGATTGAAAGTCGTGCACTTTCTTCTCGTCATCCGACATTTCAACGGTCTTGCTCTTGGCGTTGACCGTCGTTTCGGAAACCCAAATTATCTGACCACGTTTGTTTGTGTAGAATGACGATGATAGACGTTTGAAGTAGCCTTTGCGGAAGTGTGGACGCATTGCGCCCTTGACGGTTTCAGCAATCTTATCTGATGTCACCAACTGCACGCTGCGTTCTTTGTAGCGGTAGGTGTTACTGTTGTTCACATCGGGAGCACCGTTGCTTACACATTCAGGGAAGCATTTCATATATGCAAGCAGGTTAACTGCTAAAGTGAAATCAGCAAGTGCTTTTACGGCATCCTCATCGGTCCTGCCTTTGATACGATTGTATTGACTTTCATGAATCAAGCCGGCACTATTACCAGTGCAGAATAGCAATGTGAATGTGCCGTCGTGCATGATAGTGAAAGAGTACATATAACCATCAATTTCGCCGGGGACGTGCAGAGCTAAGTCATACCTCACCCATTCCAAGTTCTGTCCGATTTCGACAAACGGAGTTGTTTGTTTCTCTCCTTCCTCTTTCAAGTATTGCTTGATGCCTTCGAGGTATCTGAGCGGCAAGTCGCGCAAGAAATCTCGAAGTTCCTTTTGCTCAATCCAAATGTGCAGAATTTCTTTTTTGAAATCCTTTAACCAAAAGTTGAGCGCGAGAAATTCGTTTTGTCGATTGAGTTCAATTGGGTCGGTACTGGCAATAGCTCTCGCATAACGATAAAATCCCATTTCGTCGGAACTTTTGTTTTCTTTGCACCATTGCTTGTACATTTTCCACATTCGGCGCAATGGTATGCTATATGAAACTCTCTTTGTCATAACATATTGCCAACCAAAGAAATGAGCAACACAGTTACCACTAAGGTTCAGAAATTATATATCTGACCAATTATTCCTCTATGATTCGATTGGGTTTGCCAAACTCTGCCATCAATGGTGTCAAGCAATAAAAATGTGTACATGTTTTCAGTTGGGTACAACGTAAACCTACCATTAACTTTCTTATCGGTACTTCCGATGAGAACTAAATCGTTTAACGTTACACCTATACGACTGTCATCATCGTTAACGGAATATTGCACTTGCCACATTTCACCGGTTTGAGTATTCAACTTGATAAAGTTCCACATATTTTGCGTGGGAAACAGCTGGAAGGTAGCATTAGGGTTATCCGCATATTTGGGCGACCTACTTGATGATGACTGAGCAAGTGTACAAATCATCATCATGCTTAAAGTTATTGCAAAGAATATTCGTTTCATATCGGTTAAAGCTTATATAAGTTCAAACAAGAAAGGTTATTTGGAGTTGGATATTTGATGCGGGGTGTGCCAGAGGGGCGGTGGAATGGGATTATTTGCTCAAAGATGACAAATATTCTTCATACACTTGCAAGAATGCTTGCGGGGATCGTTCCACCGCTTTGCGGTTTTTCTTTTTCTTGAAGTGGTTTTTCATGAAGCGGGTGAATTTTCCGTTTTTGCCTCCACGCAGGTGGTGATACATGGCTTCGAGGTCGAGTTTGCCACCCGTCACGATGGGATACACCACCGGGTTGCCCTCCATCATCACGCCATATTGCTCGGCCTCATAGAGCACATTGTCGCCCACGGTGGCCGGCACCAGCACCGTGCAGCGGTAGATGGTGGCGTGAGCCGACGCGCTGTCGCGAGCCATGATTTGGTATTTGTAGTTGATGAGCAGCTGCATGAGCTTCTCGGTGTCGAAATAGGCCACTTTGCAAGCCCGGTAATGCGCTGGCTTCACTTCGGGGCTGGTGAAATCTATGGCCGTCACGTCGTTCACCGTATATTCGTCGCGGTCGTCCTTTTCATCGTCCATCTTTTCCACGATGGAAAACTTGGTGTTGGGCACCGTCGAGGCATATTGTCCCTTGTACCAATGGTCATACAGGTAGCCTTGCACGGTGGAGCCATCGGCAAGTGTAACGACCACATGGTCGGCCGGAGTGAGTGATTTCTTGGCCCACGTCGCCGCGGGGAAAAGCAGGCCCGCGCAGGCCACGGCAAGTAAAAATCTCTTCATGTTTCTGTCATATTAAAATTTGAGCAACAAAGCTAATGAATTGTTTTGTCATCAGCAAATTGCGAGATGCAAATTTGAGTGTGAAATGTGATTTTTTAACGCGCACCCATTCAAAAAAAGTTCCGCAGCCCGAAAGATGCGGCTGCGGAACTGAAAAAGAGATGTGAAATTAAATGTGATTATTTAACTTTCTCATAGATGTAGAGCTCGTGCACCTCACCGGTGTAACCTTCCTCTTTGAACGGGCCTTGCGACATACCCAGAATGATTTGGGTGCCACGGTTGTTCAGAACCACGAGGTCGTCGTTGGTCGGGTCGATTGCCAAACCTTCGATTTCACCTGCGCGCTTGAAGTCGGTCATTTCACGGAACAACTTCACATAGCCAGCCTTTGCGCCGCCAGCGATTTTGCCAGTGCGTTTCACAACGTTGCCCTTCTTGTCGAGCTGCACGCTGAACGGAGTGTCCTTCACGACCTCGGTACCATCGACCAAGCCGGTGTAGGGAAGCTCGCTGATGTCAGCAATGTAGATGTTGTCGGCAATGTGGAAGGTCGACTCACCGTCGTCGCTGGTGAAGAGGATCTTGCCATCAGCAATGAAGATACCCTGGCACCAGTAGGGAGTGGGGCGGCATTGCATCTTGGTGTAGAATCCATGTGGAAGTGTTTGAGAACTTTATAAGTATCTGTAACACAGGTAGAAACGAATATGCCCTGAAGTTGAAAGGTACAAAAAAGTGCAATTTACAATTTGCCGTTTTTGGTGCCAAAGCAAGCAGTTTTTCTATCATTA
>JAFVCX010000112.1 GCA_017478855.1 Muribaculaceae bacterium
GAAGGAAGGAAGGAAGGAAAATCCTGCTCTTCGCAGCATTTTCCTTCGCGATTCTGTTCTTTATCTCGCCCGACAGTTACATTCGCGGCATTTATGGACATTTAGATTCCGCTTGGTTTTTCGAAGCCGGCAGGGCTTGGATGCTGGGGTTAACGCCCTACGTTGATTTTGCCGACAGCAAAGGCCCATTGCTTTGGCTCATCTATGGCATGGGCTACCTCATCAGTCATCAGGACTACACGGGGGTGTTTTGGATGAGTGTTGTTTTCTATACTGCCGCTTTTTATTTCAATTATCGCGCGGCACTTGTTCTAACAAAAAACAGTCATCAGTCCATCGTGGCATCACTATTGATGGCTTTGTTTTATTTCTTTCCTCTTTTTCATTATGAAATTCGAGCCGAAGACTTTTGTCAACCCTTCATGTCCATCTCGTTTTGGGCATTGTGCGTCATCTCTCAGGGGAGCAGCAACACACGTCAGCTCAAGCAGGCACTCTTGGCCTTGGGGGGAGCCACTGCGGCACTGCTCCTCATCAAGTTTAACTACGCGGCCATGCAGCTAAGCATCGTTCTGTGCGCGGCCATAACCACCTTAAGGCAGCGACGCGATTTCGCCAAATCTTTTGTCCACTATCTATCGGGAGTCCTTATTGTGCTGCTCCCATTCGTTTGATGGCAAAAGGAGCTTTAAGTGCTTTCGTCAATGAGTACTTCTTTAACACGGCTGCCACCATCCAAAATTATCATGATTCATATACTCTAACTCGGTGGCACGCTATTCAAGAATTGTGGCATAATAAGATTATCATGTTACTTGAAGCATCATGCGTAATTGGAATTGTTTACAGTTTTTCTCAATTGAAATCCATACGATATGGCATCTTATTTTTCAGCGTTATTTTTATAACCATTCATTTTATTGGCATGCATTTTTCATATTATCCCTATGCCATTTTAGCTATCTTGCTCATGCCTTTCTCAATTGCGGTATCTCATGTAATCAAAAAAATAATTCATAGTAAAATCTATATTCCACTCATCACTCTTTTTGTTATCATCGCCATCAATATCATTAATTATCACAATGAGAGTCCAAACCACCTTCGGCCCTATAATGCTTTTATGGAAATGACACAATTCATTTCAGAAAAGCAATTCTCAAATGTCTTATATTTCAACACATGTCCGGAAGGCGAGGGTATGCTGGCGGAGAGCAAACCCGCATGTAGGTATTGGTGCTCACAGTTGGGTGCCACCGGCGAGATGCTTAAAGATCAAGAAGAGGCCATTAAGCATCATAAGGCCGACTTTGTCATCACAGATGTTGTAGACGGTCCTTCTTTAGCTTTTTATTCCACATTTGCAAGACGCGACAGCTTGCTTCTCGCATCGGGATATGTGCGAAAGGAGCTGAATACGAGCAACGAGAAGGTCGCGTTATATTACAGACCATCCATTCACATTCCCGAATGAAGAAAAGACGGATTGCTATATTTGCCGAAAACCTGTATGGCGGCGGAGTGGAACGCATTTTGCAAATCGTGATGCGCAATCTTGACTACGACCGATATGCCGTTACCCTCTACAGCCAGCGACCCGAAGTGCTGCAAGAAGATTTATTCCCCACAAACAAAATAGAGCACCGGCACATCTTTGATTCCGGCGGTGGCATTTGTGCGAAAATAAAGAATAAGCTTAAACTGCTCATCTATTACCATTTCTCGCCAAGAATTTTCTATCGCATCTTCATTCGCTGGAGCTACGACGTGGGCATCGCATTCATTGAGGGTTACGCTACCCGTTATTTGGCCGGCGCGCCACGGCGAATGAAAAAGATCGCATGGGTGCATTGCGATCTTCACGATTATCATTGGACTCAAGTGGCATTTCACTCTGAGCAAGACGAGGCGCGGTGCTACCAGAGCATGAACCAGATAGTCACCGTGGCACGTTCGGCCCAAAAGGCATTTCACCGAGCCTTTCCACAAGTCACCACTCCCATCTCCACCATCTACAACCCCATCGACAGCGACGAAATCAGGCGCTTGGCCGGTGAAGAGGTTCCCTTGCCGGCCAAGCGGCAGGGGGTCACAAGGCTCGTGACGGCCGGCCGTTTTTCCCCCCAAAAAAAACTCGACCGCCTCTTGCGCATTGTGCGCCAGCTCATCGACGAAGGATTCCACATTGAGCTGTGGATGCTCGGTGAGGGCGAGTTGCGTCCGCAGCTGGAACAGCTCATCAGCCAGTTGCGCCTTGAAGATGTGGTCACCCTCTGGGGTTTTAAGGAAAATCCTTACCCATTTCTCGTTGCCAGCGACCTCTATGTGGGCAGCTCGGTGGCCGAGGGGTTTTGCACAGCGTTCACCGAATGTCTGATACTCGGGGTGCCGGTCATCACGACCGAGGTGTCAGGCGCCAGAGAGCAACTGGGAGAGCACAACGAGTGGGGCATCATCACCGCCAACGACGAGCAGGCCCTCTGCGAAGGCATCAGAAACGTGCTTCACAATCAGCATCTGCTCGCACATTACCGAGAGCAAGCGGCCATCAGAGGTCGCGACTTCACCTTAGAGGCCAGCATGCAGGCCATTCATCAGCTGATCGACAGCACCTTGCTCGCATGATTTCTGTCATCATTCCAGTATATAACGTAGAGCCGTGGCTCGACCAATGTTTGGCCTCAGTGGCCGCGCAAACCTACACCGACTGGGAATGCATCCTCGTGGACGACGGCAGCACCGATGGCAGTGGCAGCATCTGCGACCGATGGGCAGGAAAAGACAGCCGCTTCAAGGCCATTCACCAAGCCAATGCCGGCGTGAGCACGGCCCGCAACCGAGGCATTGAGCTGGCTCAGGGCCAATGGATCAACTTTATCGACAGCGATGACTGGGTGGACCCACAGTATCTGCAAGCCCTGATGGACGCGTCAAGCGATGGCGTGCAGCTGGTGGTGAGCGGGCATACTCAACACCACAAAGGCAGCTCAAAGACACATGTGCCACCGAGAGATGAAACGATTGAATTGACAAGCACCCACACCGAAACATTTATCAACAACATTGGGCTTATCTATGGGCCATGTTCGAAACTATTTAAAAATCAAATAGTTTCGAACATGGCCCATAGATTCCCGGGCCATATTTCGCTGGGAGAGGATCTTCATTTCTGTTTTTCATACCTCAAACACATCAAATCCATCCGGTTTGTCCCATATTCTTATTACCATTATCGGCGCACAGAATCCAACTCTCTATCATCAAAAAAGCGCAAAGACACATTTTATCTGCACTATCAATCTTATCGCATCAGGCAACAATTTTTGGAATCGCGAAGCATGTGGAACACAGCTTCAAAACCTCATTTCTATAAAGAACTTTGGGGAACCATCTACAATGGTATTTTTAACGATTTTCCCCTCTCCTATCATGAGATAAAACAAATTGTTTCAATCCCGGAGATTAGCGAGCTCCGGTGCTATCAAGATGTGTTTCAATGTGCCAAATGGATAAAATGGAGCCTTATTCATCGTCAAGCCGCAGCGTTGTTTGTTATCAAAAAAATACTGAACTCATGACACGCGGATTTGTTACCGTTGCCACCGGCGATAAGCATTACTATGAATTGGCCCACAATTTATTGATGTCGTACCATCATCAATATCAAGACGTGGATAGGCGGCTGCCTTGGGCCATTGTGGCAGAGGAGCATAATGAATGGACAGCACTTTTCGATAAGGTTATCATATTAAATGACCCCAACCATTCTTATTTGGATAAAATTGAACTGCTCAATCATTGCCCATGGGACGAAAACATTTTTATTGACGCCGACTGCTTGGTCTATGGCGACATTAATCAATATTTCAATTTTTTCCCGATGCGAGGGGTAAAGCACATCGGGAAAAAACTGCCTCTCTCACAGAACAAAAATACCGGATGGTTTCACAAGGACAACGTGGACGCATGGTCCTCTTGGGTTCAATTCCATATTCATTCACATGGTGGCATTATCTTTTTCAATGATGACGACCTAACCAAGCAAGTATATGAAACATGCTTGCAGATCTCGCCACACTACTATGAATTTCGTTTTGCCGAATTCCCCCACCCCGCCGATGAGCCAATCATGGCATTAAGCATGGCCGTCAATGGCTGTGAACCATTAGAACCAACTGATTTGGAGGCTCACACGCTGATGGTGTTCTTCCCATGGGCAAAAAAATTGAAAGCCAATATCACACGACACTCTCTTTCGTATCGTGGCAGCAATGGCAACACCTATCAGAACGTCATGCTCATGCACTGGCAGAACTACAACACTCACAGAGCAAAGTATCGGAGGGAATCCCGCAGGCTTGTCCTCGGCACAAACATAGGGGGGGAGGTAAATTGCTAATAATAAATATATTATACATTTCTCAAGCGACTAAAGAACTTATTATAGACAATTACTACAAGCTTAAATCATTTGTATATCGAATGGTTTTCCATAATGATAAAAGCAGCTAATGTAATCTGAAAAATGACTATCGATTTTTCACAAATAAAACTCATCATTTGGGATCTGGATGACACATTCTGGCAAGGCACCTTGTCAGAAGGGCCTGTTACACCCATCACTTCAAACATCGAGTTGGTCAAACAATTAACTGACCACGGCATCATCAATTCCATTTGTTCGAAGAACGACGAAGAGCCCACCATCAACAAACTGAACGAATTGGGTATTAACGACTATTTCGTTTTCAAGTCAATCAACTGGCAACCCAAAGGGCAGCGCATTAGTCAACTCATTAAAGACATGCAGTTGCGTCCCGTGAATTGCCTGTTCATTGACGACAACCCGGTGAACTTGAATGAGGCCGTGTTCTACGAATCAGAGCTAATGGTGGCTACCCCTGCGATACTGAAGCCGTTAAAGCAACATTTTGAATCTCTTTTTCCTAACGACACCGCCCACAAACGTCTAACGAATTATCACATCCTCGAGAAAAAACACGAGGCACGAAACCTGTTGAGCGACAATCTTGCCTTTCTATATAGTTCTAACACACAAGTTGAAATATGCTATGATTGCGACAATCATCTTGAACGCATCGCAGAACTTGTTAACCGCACCAACCAACTCAATTACACAAAAATTCGTTGCTCACAAGCAGATTTGGCCTCTCTTTGTGCTGATAAAGCAATCAAAACCGGTTATGTGAAAGCCAAAGATGCCTTCGGTGATTATGGCATCGTAGGATTTTTTGCTATTAAAGACAATATTTGTTTGCATTTTCTGTTTTCATGCAGAGCGATTGGTCAAGGAATTGAGCAATATGTTTATGCCACTCTCGGTCACCCGGAGGTCAACACCGTTGGTGATGTAACGATCCCTCTCACCGATGCCCCCGCTCCCAAGTGGATTAACCAAGAAACAGAAGACACACGCAACTCTTCACGATCGAAAAAAACACATGCGAAGGTCATCATTAAAGGAGGCTGTGACTTGAAATCTATTGCCGGGGTCCTCAACACCGATGGTTTAATTGAAGAGCTCACTTATGTGGGATTACGCAGAGCCAACAACATTGAGCATCATAACCATTCTGTTAATTACCTCACATTTCCCTTTATAAATCAAGAGAAGCGAAAACAAATGATTGAGGAATTGGTTTTTGCTGATGACGATATGTTCAACTCTTCTATCTATGATGATGACGTAGATTTGATTTTCCTCAGCACCATGCCTGAGCCCAATTTAGGAGTTTATAGAGACAAACGCGATGGAACAAAAATTGCATTTGGCGAATATGTGTATCCTCTTACTGACCCCAATAATTGGGAAGCTTATATGCAAGGCGAGCTTTTTACTGCCGACAACGTGTTCACTCGCGAATGGCTGGTTTGGTTCAGCAGCAACTTTGAGTTTTTAGGAGCCTTGGCACCCCAAGAAATCCTTAGCAACATCAAATTGCTCATGAGCAAAATAAATGCTCACGCACAAGTGTGTTTCATACTGGGCAGCGAAATACCTTTCAATGGCAACAACCAGCACAATTATGATGGACGGGAGCAGGTGTATGCCCAAATCAATCGTTTGCTGCGCGAATACGCAAGAGAAAACGATAGGGTCTTGATCATTGATTTCAATGACTACATTCATGGTCAGCAAGATTTTACAAACAACATCAATCATTTTGTGCGCCGTGTATATTATGAAGCAGCCACGCAAGCCAACGTGTTCATCTCACAAATTGCTGGAGAACGCCTTCAACAAAAGACTCGCACTTATCTGTGGTGGATGACATTGGCCGATCGCATCGAAAAGACTGGTTTTTTCCAGACTAAGTTGTGGTACATTCTCCGCCGACCCTATATTTGGCTTGCCAAACATTCTTCACATGGATTCTAACTCTTTGGTTTCTATCATCATTCCCATCTATAATACCGCAAGGTATTTAGAGCGGAGTGTGCGGTCAGTGATGGCACAAAGCTATCCTCGGCTTGAGATAATCCTCATTGACGACGGAAGCACTGATACTTCACTCTCAATATGCAAACAGCTTCAGGCTGAGGACCATCGCATCATTGTGCACCACCAGAGCAATGCAGGGGCAAGCATTGCCAGAAACTGGGGACTTGACCATTGCATGGGTGAATATATCATGATGGTCGACAGTGACGATTGGATAGACCCTAATATGGTTGACTGTTTGCTTCAAAAAGCCTCAGATGGATACGATTTGGTGACAAGCATAGTTCCCAACGACATTGTGCCATGGGAGTCAAGCCGTGAAATCTCGCCGAAAGAGCTCACACGAGAAGTGTTAGTTGGGGCTCTGTGGAGCCCCAACTGCAAGCTTTTCGCTTGCAGTAGGGTGGGGAATTTGCGATTCCCCACTCCTACTGTAAGCGAAGACTATGTTTTTGTTGTACGGCTCATTGAGCGGTGCGAAAAGGTATACTTTATGCATCGCAGTTTTTATCACCGCGAGCACCGTCCCGACAGTCTTTCACGCATCGGGTTATGCGACCGTCGTTTTGATGAGTACCGCAATGTGCTGTGGGTAAGCGACCACATTCATGAAGTTCTGCCCGAATATGCTTCTTTGGCCGATGTTCATTTGGCCGAAACCTGCGTGAAGCTTGTCACAACCATCTGCGAGCAGCGAGCCGAGAAAGAATACCATTCTCAACTCCAAGAACTGCTGAGATGCATTCGAAGCAATTATTGGTCGTTTTTGCGCAATAGCCACATGAATCGCAATGTGTGTCTTTTGCTGGCTTTCTGCTTCTCAGTGCCATCCATTCGCATGGCCAACTGGCTATTGAGGTTTCTGCGCAGCAAGCGCAGCCACTCATTGCAAAGGAGCATCAGTAATGCCTAATCTTATGGCTCCTATGATTCCTAAAGTGATTCACTATTGCTGGTTTGGACGCGGAAAGAAGCCCAAGCTGGCCGTGCGGTGCATTGATAGCTGGCGGCGGTTTTTCCCCGACTACGAAATCAAGGAATGGAATGAGGACAACTTTGATGTGAACATCATCCCTTATACCGCCGAGGCTTATGCGGCCCGCAAATGGGCCTATGTGAGCGACTATGCCCGCATGTGGGTGCTTTATCACTATGGCGGGCTTTATTTCGACACCGACGTGGAGGTTATCCGCCGCATGGACGATATTGTGGAACGCGGCCCCTTTATGGGAATTGAAGTGAACGCAAATGGCATGTCGCCTAACGTAAATCCCGGCCTCGGTTTGGGAGTCACTCCCGGCCTCAGCCTCTATCGTGAAATTCTTGACCGGTATGAAGCGCTCTCGTTTCGAGGCAAAGACGGCAAGCCGCTGCAAGGCATGATTGTGCCGCTCACCACTCAACTGCTCATCGGTCATGGACTGCAAGCCACCGGCGAGCTGCAACATGTGGCCGACGTGTGGATTTATCCGCAAGACTATTTCAATCCCTATCGTTACACCATCCAGTCGCTCGAAATCACACCACGCACACGTTCCATTCATTGGTATGGAGCTTCTTGGCTTTCACCTTGGAAACGGTTCTTGCTGCGCCTGAAGTCACGCATTCGTAAAATCATCAACACGTAAAAGAATGGAATTTTTTAATTTCATAAAGGCACAAAATTATCAGCTCATCTATCTGATGACGCTCATGCCTTTCTGTCTCTATTATATCGTGAGATTCTATCCGTCACGACGACAATCTATTCTCGATTCAAAAGTTGCGATTCCCTTGCCTGCCCTGATATTCATAACAGTATGTATAGTTTTTATTGGATTTAGGCCTACAGGTGACGCAGCAGGATTTTTTGGTGATTCTTACATGTATCAGCACACTTACCAGAATATGACGCTTGACTACAATGAGGTTGATACTTCTAAAGAATGGTTGTGGAACAATCTCATGTATTTTTCTGTGCTGGTAGGGTTTGACGTTTCGGTATTTTTCTTCTTTGTGGCCGCGGTTTATTTCGGTTGCATCTACTACGTCTGCCAGCGGCTGTTTCCCAATAATGTGCTCATTGCCTGCCTTTTCTTTTTGGTTTCATTCTCATGCTACAGCTACAGTGTGAACGGCATCCGCAACGGCATGGGATGCCACATGCTGCTGGTAGCCATCACCATAGCGGCCACCAGCAAAAATAAAGCCCAATTGGCCATAGCGGCATTCATCACTTTTCTCGCAGCCGGTGTACACCGCTCCATTTTGTTGCCGGCAGCCGCCACCGTCACATCGATGTATGTAGTGAAAGATCCCAAACGAGCCATTCAGTTTTGGGTACTCTCCATTTTCATCTCACTGGTCAGTGGCAATGCCGTGGGAGAACTCTTCGCAGGCCTCGGTTTTGACGATCGCATGAGCGGCTACTTTGAGGACCAAAACGACGAAGAAACCATGTCGCTGTTTTCGGCTGGTGGTTTCCGCTTCGACTTTCTTCTCTACAGTGCCATGCCCGTGGTGATGACGTGGTACATGACCGTCAAGCGCAACTTCCGCGACCGTGCTTTTAACATCATCGCCAACACCTACATTCTGACCAACGCTTTCTGGGTGATGGTGATTCGCGCGGCCTACAGCAATCGCTTCGCCTACCTTTCGTGGTTCATCTACCCTCTCGTTATCGTCTATCCCATCTTGCGTTTCAGGGCTTGGGAGAGCCAAGACCAAAACTCGGCATCCATTATCCTTGCTTATGCCGGCTTCACCTATTTCATGTTCTTCTTCTATTATGGATGGACGCAATTCTAACGTAGAGCAGGCTTCAGCCATGCCGTTGCTCACGGTATTCACTCCGGCCTACAACCGCGCCCACACGTTGCCTCGCACCTACGAGAGCCTGTGCCGACAAACGTGCCGCGACTTTTGCTGGCTCGTCATCGACGATGGCTCCACCGACGGCACTCGTGCGCTTGTAGAAAATTGGATGGCCGAGTCACGCATTCTCATCAACTACATTTATCAAGAAAATCAGGGCATGCATGGTGCCCACAACACGGCCTATGCCAACATTCACACCGAGCTAAACGTGTGTATCGACAGCGACGACTGGATGCCCGATGATGCCGTGCATAAAATTGTCACTTTTTGGCAACAGCACAGCAGCGACAAAGTGGCCGGCATCATAGGACTTGACCAAACAGCCGATGGCACCGTCATCGGAGGGCGGTTTCCCGATGAAATGAGGCAAACCACCCTCATGGGATATTACCAAGCAGGCGGAAGCGGCGACAAAAAATTGGTCTATCGCACCCAAGTCATTCAAGGCTATCCCGAATATCCTCTATTCGAAGGAGAAAAATACGTGGGGCTGGCCTATAAATACATGCTCATCGACAAGCAGTATGAGCTGCTCACCCTCAATGAGCCTCTGGTCACCGTCGACTATCAACCCGATGGGTCAAGCTACAGCATGTATCACCAATACTGGAAGAATCCTCGCGGTTTTGCCTTTTTTCGCAAGACCGAGATGGTGTGCACACCCAGCCTCAAGCGACTGTTTGTAGTATGCACCCATTATGTGTCGAGCAGCATCATGTGCCGCGACTGGCGTTTCTTGGAGCAAAGCCCTCGCAAACTCATGACCTTTGTTGCCATCCCATCGGGAATTGCGTTATATCTGTTCATTCGCCACCAAGTGAAGCGAAACGCAAAAATGAACTTCAAATGAAAAGTATTATTCAAGACGACCTCTACCGCTATGAGGGTGAGCGTAGCCGCAGTTGGCTCACACGCCTTCGCTACATTTTGTTCACGCCCGGCTTCACTTTCATTTATAGCTTTCGCCGCGCATCAAGCGCAAAGTTTTTTGCCTCAAAGCTATTCTGGGCCATCATGCACCGCATCGTCATGTGGCAAACCGGCATTCAAATTCCCATAGGCACGCAAATTGGGCGCGGATTCCGCATCGTGCATTTTGGAACCATCGTGGTCAATCCACAAGCCATCATAGGCAAGAATTTCAATATCTCTCAAGGATGCCTCATAGGCAATGCACAAGGCCGCAAAGCGGGTGTCCCCACGATTGGCGACAACGTCTGCATGAATTCTAATTCGTTGATTATAGGGGGGGTACGCGTCGGGAATAATGTTTTGATTGCACCCGGAGCTTTCATCAACTTTGATGTGCCCGATAATTCCATCGTCATAGGCAATCCCGGACAAATCATCCCTCGGGAGTCCTCTCCCACCGATAAATATATCGTTTATCCCATTTGACGTTCTTCTTGACTTCTCTGTAAGCGCGCTGCAATCTCTTTCAAAGCACGTTACGATGAGGATACTGCATGTCATCACATCGCTGCGCACCGGTGGTGCCGAGCACCTGATGGTGGACTTGCTGCCACGGCTGCGTGACTTGGGCCACGAGGTGGAATTGCTCATCTTTGATGGCACGCGCACGCCTTTCTACGACCAACTCGCGGCAGCCGGCATCCTCATTCGGCATTTCGCCGTGGGAGGCAGCGTTTACGACCCCCGTCACATCATCAGGCTCGTCAAGCTGTGGCGGCGTGAGCGTTACGACATTGTTCACACACACAACACAGCGTGCCAGCTCTTTGCGGCCGTGGCCGCTGTGTTATGCTCGGTGGTGCTCTGCACCACCGAGCATACCACTTCCAACCGCCGTCGCGGTTGGAAGTGGTATGCTCGGGTCGACCGCTGGATGTATAGCCGTTATCGGCGCATCGTCTGCATCAGCGACCAAGCCGAGGCCAATCTGCGCCAAGCCATCAAGGCACCCGGCTGGCCCAGCATCACCACCATTTACAACGGGGTGGACACCCATCGCTTTGCCGAGGCCGCACCGTTACCAGCACTACAAGCGCAACTGGCAGGCTGCAAGACGGCCATCATGGTGGCCGGGTTCCGTTATCAGAAAGACCATGCCACACTCATCCATGCCTTCTCGCATCTGCCCGAATCTTACCATCTGCTCCTTGTTGGCGCAGGCGAGAAGCAACAAGAGTGTGAAGCGCTCACCGCCTCTCTTCAGCTGCAAGAACGCATCCATTTTTTGGGCATGCGCACCGATGTGCCACAACTGCTCAAGACGGCCGATGTGGTGGTGCTTTCCTCGCACTTCGAGGGGCTGTCGCTCTCGAGCATCGAAGGAATGGCCAGTGGACGGCCCTTCATTGCCAGCGATGTGGATGGGCTACACGAAATCGTGGCCCACTATGGCGTACTCTTCCCTCACGGCGACAGCGCGGCACTGGCTCAAGCCATCAGCCGGCTTTGCGAGAACCCTGACGAGTATCAAGCCGTGGCCACGCGCTGCCAGCAACGGGCCAGTCAGTTCGACATCAGCCTCATGGCCACCCGTTACCACCAACTCTACCAGCAACTCCATTTCCCCACAGCATAATCACCACACCGCAAGTTATTTTGCACCAAAAAGTTCAATGATGAAATTGATTCGGGTGACGACGGTGCCTACGACGCTGGAGTCGTTTTGCAAGGGATTCCTGCGTGAATTGGCCGATGAGGGCTACGAGGTGGTGGCCATCTATTCGGGCAACACCGTGCCGGGCTGCCACACCCATCCCACCGAGCTGGAGCGCTTTGCCGCAGGTGAGAGTGTGCGTCATGTGGCTGTGGAGATGGAACGGCGCATCAGTCCGCTGCGCGACATGCGCTCATTGTGGCGCATGTGGCGTGTGCTGCGGCGCGAGCGGCCCACCATCGTCCACTCGATGACCCCCAAAGCCGGACTCATCACCATGCTGGCCGCATGGGCAGTGCGTGTGCCGGTGCGCATACACACCTTCACCGGATTGGTTTTCCCCACTGCCACAGGCATGAAGCGACGCATTCTCATGGCCACCGACCGGCTCACTTGTGCCTGCGCTACCCACATCATCCCCGAGGGCAAAGGCGTTAAAGCCGATCTGCTGAATCACGGCATCACCCGCAAACCGCTGCGCGTGCTGGGTCATGGCAACGTGCGCGGCGTAGACCTCGACTACTGGCAGATGCCCATTAAAAGTGACGGCTCGCGCCGGACCAGTAAAGCTGGCGGCGGCGACGAGTTTCGTTTTGTGTTTGTGGGGCGCGTCGTGGGCGACAAAGGCATCAACGAGCTTGTGCGGGCTTTCACGCGACTGCACAGCGAGCTTCAGGCCACGCGGCTCACTCTCGTGGGTCATGAAGAAGCCACGCTCGACCCCATCGCTCCCGCCACGCGGCAACTCATTGCGGAGTGCGACGGCATTGATGCCGTGGGCGAGCAGGCCGACGTGCGACCTTTCTATGCCGAGGCTCACGCCTTGGTCTTTCCCAGCTATCGCGAGGGTTTTCCCAACGTGGTGCTCGAAGCCGGAGCCATGGGATTGCCGGCCATTGTGACCGACATCAACGGCTCGCGCGAAATCATCATTGAGGGGCAAAACGGCACCATCATTCCGCCACGCGACGAAGAAGCGCTGTTTCAGGCCATGCGTAGCTGGGCCACCCATCCCGACGAAGTGGCCGTCATGGCAAGCCATGCCCGGCCTCTCGTGGCCTCACGTTTCGAGCAAACCTATGTGCGGCAATGCCTCAAAGAATTTTATGCCGAAAGCCTAACCGTTAATCCTCACCGGGGAAGCCGCACCAATGGCTACTTTCTCAAGCGGCCTTTGGGTTTCTGCATAGCGCTTGCGGCACTCATGGCACTATCGCCTTTCTTGCTGATTGTGACCGCATGGCTGCATTGGGCCAACAAAGGCGCGGGGGCGTTTTTCCTGCAAGAGCGGCCCGGCAAGGATGGCAAGATTTTCCGCATCATCAAATTCAAAACCATGACCGATGAGCGCGATGCCGACGGCAACCTTTTGCCCGACGAGGAACGGCTCACACGGGTGGGGCGTTTCGTGCGCAGCACCAGCATCGACGAGCTGCCCCAGCTCATCAACGTGGTCAAGGGCGACATGGCCCTCATTGGCCCACGGCCGTTGCTGGTGAAATACCTGCCCCTCTATTCGCCCCAGCAGGCCCGTCGCCACGAAGTGCGGCCGGGCATCACCGGCTGGGCGCAGTGTCATGGGCGCAACGCCATCTCATGGGGCGAGAAATTCAACCTCGACGTGTGGTATGTGGACCACTGCACGTTCAAAACCGACGTGCAGGTGCTCCTCACCACCATCAAGAAAGTCTTCATTCGCGAGGGAATCTCCCAAGAAGGCAATGCCACGATGGAAGCATTTAACGGCAACAACTAAACACACTCTTTTGCGATATGTATCTTTATGGAGCAAGCGGCCACGCCAAAGTGATCATCGACATCCTTGAGGCGATGGGAGTCACCATCGAAGGGCTGCTCGACGACAATCCCGCCATCCACTCTCTGCTGGGCTATCCTGTGGTGCATGCCGTGCCTGAGTCTTTGCACGACGAAGTCATCATCAGCATAGGCGATCCTGCCGTGCGCCGTCGCATTGCCGAGGCCCTCTCATGCCGATTTGGCACAGCGATTCATCCATCGGCACAAGTGTCGCCTCACGCCGGCATTGGCTGTGGCAGCGTGGTCATGCAGGGAGCCATCGTGCAAGCCGGCAGCGAGGTGGGCCAGCATGCCATCATCAATAGCGGAGCGTCGGTCGACCACGATTGCCATGTGGGCGACTATGCGCACATAGCACCTCACGCCACACTGTGCGGCAACGTCACCGTGGGTGCCGGCAGCTGGGTGGGTGCCGGAGCGGTGGTCATTCCGGGCATCAGCATTGGGCGCGGCGTGATGATTGGCGCCGGAGCAGTGGTGGTGCGCGACATCCCCGACGGCATGGTGGCCTATGGCAACCCTTGCCGCATCAGGAACAAAAACAACAAATATTTTAACGAATTAAGGGGGGTATTTTAGTCTTTTTAACACTATTCCCTCTATCGACTATCCCTCATGGGTTTGCTCCCTCCTGCTGCGACCACCTGTGGACGCAGAAATTAAGGAAAGGAGCATAACATCATGGGGAATCATTTTTTATTTTGCAGCGCAGGGCGGCGCGGGCGGCTGCTGCGCAACTTTCGTGAGTCGCTCGACGACCGGTCGCTCATCATCGCCACCGACAACCAAGCCACAGCCCCGGCCCTATATTTTGCCGACCGCCGCTATGTGGTGCCGCGCATCGACGACCCATCCTACATCGACACGCTGCTCGGCATCTGCCGGCGCGAGCGCGTGAAAGCCATCACCACGCTCATCGACCCTGAGATAGAGGTGCTGGCCCGCCACCGCGGGCGTTTCATCGAAGCGGGCGTGCTGCCCTTATGCCCCACAGAGGCCACAGCACGACTTTGTTTTGACAAATTCGCCCTCTATGAGCATTTGGTGTCGCACGGCATTCGCACCGTGCTCACCTACGACACGCGCGAGTGCTTCATGGCCGGCCTTGCCGCAGGTCACATCAGGTTTCCAGTCTTCATCAAGCCGCGCACAGGCAGCGGCAGCGTGGGCATACACAAAGCGCACACGCTGCAAGAACTGGACGGCTATTTGAACGAAGGCGCGCACGCCTACATCATTCAGGAGTTCATGGACTGCGAAGATTGTGATGCCGACGTGTATATCGATTGCATTTCGCACCGACCCGTGGCCATGTTCGCAAAACACAAGTTAGAAACACGCACGGGTGGCGCGAGCAAAACCATTTCATTCAAAGACAATCGGCTTTTCGACTTTATCAAGCAAATTTGCACAACGCTGGAATTCAATGGCCCCGTGGACATGGATTTTTGGTATCGCGACGGTCAATACTATCTCTCGGAGGTGAATCCGCGCTTTGGCGGAGCTTATCTGCACGCTTATGGTGCCGGTGTGAATTTTGTTCCGCTCATCGTCAACAACATGCATGGCATCGAAAACAGAGAGAACATCGGCAATTACGACGACGATGTGGTGATGATGATGTATGACGACGTGGTGGTGATGCCCAAGAGTGAACTGGCAGGCTAATGCGCGTTTTTCAGTGTGTTTTTGCTAAATATATTTAATTTTTCCCAAATAAACATAAATTATACTACCTTTTTGGGGCAGTCTTATTGATTTTTTGACTGAAGGATTTGCTTGCTAAGGAATTAAATAGTAACTTTGCAAGGCAATCGTGAGAGGAGGCACATCGCTTCCTCCTTTTTATTATAAATTTCAGAACAGATGATCGACAAGACCCTTCTCACACAGGTGGTGAACGAAGCCCTCGCTGGCACCGACCTCTTTGTCGTGAGCATTGCCGTGAGCCACGACAACGTGCTCGATGTGACCATCGACAGCTTGCGCGGCGTGACGCTCGACGACTGCATGACGGTGAACAACGCCGTGCTGACCGCCTTCGACCGCGATGTGGAAGACTATGAGCTGAACGTGGGCAGCTATGGCATCAGCGAGCCTTTTGTGGTGAAGCCCCAGCACTGGCTCAAAAACATGGGCAGTGAGGTGGAAGTGCTCACCACCGAGGGCCGCAAGCTCAAAGGCACCCTCATTGCCGCCACCGAGCAGGCTTTCACCATCAGCACGCCCACTAAAGTGAAAGTAGAGGGAAAAAAACGCCCGCAGCTCATGGATGTGGAAACCGTGCTGCCCTACGAAAGCGCACGGCAAGTGAAGGCAATCATCAAAATCTGAACATCCGGCAACAAAAAATATTAAAAACTAACGATATGGCAAGAAGAGAAGAAGCGGTCAACATGACCGACCAATTTGCGGAATTCAAAGAGCTGAAGAACATCGACAAGACCACCCTCATCAGCGTGCTTGAAGAGTCATTCCGCAGCGTGCTGGCCAAAATGTTTGGCAACGACGACAACTTCGACGTGATCGTCAACCCCGACAAAGGCGACTGCGAGATTTATCAGAACCTCGAAGTGGTGCCCGATGGCGAGGTGGAAAACGAGAACCTGCAAATCAGCCTGAGCGACGCTCAAGCCGACGACGACCCCGACTGCGAGGTGGGCGAAGAACACACCCGCAAAATCGACTTCGCCAAGTTTGGCCGCCGTGCCATCTTGAACCTGCGCCAAACGCTGGCCAGCAAGATTCTTGACTTGCAAAAGGATGCCATCTACAACAAATTCAAGGAACTTGAAGGCGAGCTCGTCACCGGCGAGGTCTACCAAGTGTGGAAACGCGAGGTGCTGCTGCTCGACGACGAGAAAAACGAACTGTTGCTGCCCAAAGACCAGCAGATTCCCACCGACATTTATCGCAAAGGCGAAACCGTGAGGGCCGTGGTGCACAACGTCGACAACAAGAACAACAACCCAAAAATCACCGTGTCGCGCACCAGCGAGAACTTCTTGCGACGCCTCTTTGAGCATGAGGTGCCCGAGATTCACGATGGCCTCATCGTCATTCGTGCCGTGGCCCGCGTGCCGGGAGAGCGTGCTAAAATCGCCGTTGAGAGCTACGACGACCGCATCGACCCCGTGGGAGCCTGCGTGGGCGTGAAAGGTGCTCGAATTCATGGCATCGTGCGCGAGCTGCGCAACGAGAACATCGACGTGATTCCCTACACCCAGAATCCCCAGCTGCTCATCCAGCGCGCGCTAAGCCCCGCCAAGATTTCTTCTATTCGTCTTGACGATGAGGAAAAGCATGCCGAAGTGTTCTTGCGCCCCGAGGAGGTGTCGCTGGCCATTGGCAAAGGCGGACTCAACATCAAGTTGGCCTCGATGCTCACGGGTTATGAAATCGATGTGTATCGCGACGTAGACAACGAAGGTGAGGAAGACATCTACCTTGATGAGTTTAAGGACGAAATCGACGAGTGGGTGATTGAAGCGCTCAAAAACATGGGTTGCGTCACCGCAAAAGCCGTGCTGGCCATGCCGCGCGAAACCATCATCGAGAAAGCCGAGCTCGAAGAATCGACCGTCGACGAGGTGCTGGCCGTGCTCAAGTCGGAGTTTGAAGACTAAGCCGGCACCCTCTCGTGCCAGGGCACTTCCTGCCCCCTCCCCACTTCGCCCCTGTTTTGACGAAGCTCATGAATTTTATGACTCTTCAATTTTAAGAATACACGAAAGCAGACAATATGCCAATAAAAATCAGTAAAGTAATACGCGAACTCAACGTGGGTGCCATCTCTTTGCAAGACTTCTTGCGCAAAAGAGGCATCGAAATCGACACGACCAACATCAATGCCCGCATCGATGACAATGTGTACGAAATGCTCGTGCGTGAGTTCAGACCCGACATGGAACTGAAAGCCAAGTCGGAGTCCATTGCCAGCGAACGACAAAAAGAAAAGGCAAAACAGGCCGAGGCGAGAAAGGTGGAAGAAATCAAAACCGAACTTCCCGGGCAGAAACCCACATTCTTGGGCAAGATTGACCTTGCCACAGGCAAACCCATCGCCACCGAGAAAGCCAAGAAAGAGGAATCCAAACCCGAAGTCAAGGCCAAAGAACCGGTAGCAGGAACTCCTCGCGAGGTCAAGAAGGAGCCGCAGAAGGTTTCCGCCGAGCAAGAAAAGCCCCAGCCCATCAAGGCCGAGGCGAAAACGGAAGCGGCTAAAGACACTCCCGCAAAGGTCGCCGAGGAGAAACCCATGGAGGACAAGCCCGCGGAAGAAGAGGCTCCCAAGCCCGTCGCCGAGCCCAAATCGGCCGAAAAGGCGGTGAAGAAAGAGGAACCCAAACCCGAAGTCAAGGCCGAGAGCCCGGCTCCTGTGGCCGAAATGCCGCAAACCGAGCAACCCCAAAGCGAGGCAAGCGAGCCCGCCGCCACCGAGCCTGAAGTCTTCACGCTGGGGAAACCCTCTCTGGGCTCGGGCATCACCGTGGTGGGCAAGATTGACCTTGATGCCATCAATCAGCAGACGCGCCCCAAGAAGAAATCAAAAGAGGAGCGCCGCAACGAGCGCAACCAGAAAGCCGGCGATGCCGCCGCAAGCAGTGGCGCACGCAAGAAACGCAAGCGCATAGGCAAAGAAAAAATCGACATCGAATCGGCAGGAGCGCAACAACCCGCCCCTAAGAGTGGAGGCAACAAAGCCGACCAGCAGGCCAGTGCCGGCGGCAAGCGCAAAAAAGACAAAAACAAACGTCCGTTGCGCCCTGAGGTGAGCGAGGAAGATGTGCAGCGTCAAGTGAAAGAAACACTTGCGCGACTCACCACCAAGACTCCCAAGAAAGGGGCCAAGTGGCGCAAAGAGAAACGCGAGGCCGTGCGTGAAGAAGAGCGCGAAGTGGCCGCACAGGCAGCTGCCGAGAAGAAAATACTCAAACTCACCGAGTTTGTCACGGCCAACGACCTTGCCGCCATGATGGACATTCCGGTGAACAAAGTGATTGGCACCTGCATGAGCCTTGGCGTGATGGTATCAATCAACCAGCGATTGGATGCAGAAACCATCAATATCGTGGCCGAAGAGTTCGGCTTCAAAACCGAATATACCAGCGCCGAAGTGCCCGAAGCCATCCACGACGAGGAAGACAACCCCGAAGACCTGCAGCAACGTCCGCCCGTGGTGATCGTGATGGGTCATGTGGACCACGGCAAGACCTCGTTGCTCGACTATATTCGCAACACCAACGTGATTGCCGGTGAGGCCGGCGGCATCACCCAGCACATTGGTGCCTACAACGTGAAGCTGCCCAATGGCCGACGCATCACGTTCCTCGACACTCCGGGCCATGCGGCCTTCACCGCCATGCGTGCCCGTGGAGCCAAAGTGACCGATATTGTGATCGTCATCGTTGCTGCCGACGACAGCGTGATGCCCCAAACCGTGGAGGCTTTGAGCCACGCATCGGCAGCCGGTGTGCCCATCATCTTTGCCATCAACAAGATAGACAAACCCGGCGCGAACCCTGATAAAATCAAGGAAGAACTGGCCGGCATGAACTACCTCGTGGAAGAATGGGGCGGCAAGTACCAGAGCTAAGACATCTCGGCCAAGAAAGGCATCGGCGTGCAAGAACTGATGGAGAAAGTTCTTCTCGAAGCCGACTTGCTCGACCTCAAAGCCAACCCCAACCGCAAGGCCACCGGCTCTATCATTGAGTCGTCGCTCGACAAAGGTCGTGGTTATATCGCCACCGTACTCGTCGACAACGGAACCCTGCGCATGGGCGACATCGTGCTGGCCGGCACGCACTTCGGCAAAGTGAAAGCCATGTTCAACGAGCGCAACCAGCGCATCACCGAGGCCGGGCCATCTACACCCGTGCTCATCCTCGGCCTGAACGGCGCACCCACTGCCGGCGACAAATTCAATGTGATGGATACCGACCATGAGGCCCGTCAGATTGCCAACTAGAGTGAGCAGTTGCAGCGCGAGTTGGGTCTGCGCACCATGAAGCGTC
>JAFVCX010000113.1 GCA_017478855.1 Muribaculaceae bacterium
AGCATGAAACAGGGTGAACACTCATAACGGGGCAGAGCATAGAGCTGCACGTCGCGATTGCGCTGATCCACGGCGTTGCTTCCATCACCCACCGTCAGGTTCAGGCTCTTAAGAGCATTGCTCATCGCTTCACGGGCTTTGTCGGGAGTGTTGTTGTCGTTGCTCAAATGGCACAAAAACACCCATTTGAGGTTTTTGTGATAATGGTCATGCACAAACGCCGCGGCCACTTCGTTGTCGAGGTGTCCTTTGGGGCCTCGCACCCGACTCTTGAGATATTCGGGATAATGCCCATTGTCGAGCATCTCACGGTCATAATTGCTTTCAATCATCAGATAATGAGCCTGCTGCATGTAGTGTTCGGCTCTCGGTGTGATTTCACCCATGTCGGTGGCCACCACAAAGATGTTGCCTGAAGGTGCCGTGATGCTGAATCCCATGTTTTCGGTTCCGTCGTGTGAAGTTTCGAACGCCGTGATTTGAAACTCCGACAATTTGAACGGTGTTTCCATCCAGATGGGAATGTGGTATTCTTTCACTCGGCGTGAAATGTTGTGCCGCCGCAGCAATCCGTTCATTACGCGCATGGTGCAATAGATGCGGGCATTCTTGTTGTAACGGCGCACCACGGTATAAACATATCTCACATGGTCTTGGTGGTCGTGCGTAAGGATAATGCCTTTCACAGCGTCGGGTCGAATGCCGTTGTGGCGCAAGCGGTCAAACACCTGTTCGGGGTCAACGGCGGCATCAATCAGGATGCCCTCGCCTGCGGTGCCCAGATAAGAGCAGTTGCCACTGCTGCCGCTGCCAAAACTCATATAGACGAGTCCCGACCCGGCATCGTCGGTATGCGCAGGGACGGGCATTACGGGTTGCGTTGCGGGCTCTTGCTCCTCGAGGTCGTCGAAAAGAATGGGGCCTGCATAGCGGTGCTGGTATTTTGTTTGGTCTTTACCCATTGTTTCTCATTGATATAGCAGAAAAATTGTGGGCACTTTGTTGTAATCAAATTTCATGTGCGCCCACTCCTTGAGCGAACGCGTCACAATGCTTTCTCGCTCGCCTGTGATGTCGCTGGCCACACACAACTTGAGGTGGCCGGGCAGCACTCGCATCAATTCGTTCAGGAGCGAGTTGTTACGATAAGGCGTTTCGATGAAAATCTGTGTTTGATGGTTGCGCACAATGTTCTGCTGCATTTCTCGTAGTTTCTTGTTGCGGCCGGCTTCATCAATGGGCAAGTAGCCCAAAAAGGCAAAGCTTTGCCCGTTGAATCCCGAGCCCATCAGCCCCATGAGGATACTTGAAGGGCCCACCAGTGGCACTACTTTGAGGCCTTCTTGCTGGGCAATGGCTACCACGTCGGCACCGGGGTCGGCCACAGCCGGGCATCCGGCCTCACTGATGACACCCATGGGCACTCCCTGCCGCAAGGGATTCAAGAAACCGCTGATTTCTTGCGGGGCGGTGTGCCGGTTCAGCTCATAGAATGTGAGCTCATCAATCACGATGCTTGGGTCGCATTTTTTGAGAAAACGCCGGGCCGACCGCACATTTTCAACGATGAAATGGCGCAGCGTGCCTACAATCTGTGCGTTGGGCGCAGGCAACACCTGCTCCATCGGGCTGTCGCTCAAGGGTACGGGAATCAAATATAATGCGCTCTCTATCGTCATGCCGAGGGTTGATGGCTGTTCACAAACTGCAAAGGTACTCCAAAACTGCGAAACGCACAAGCGTTAGTTCCCCATTTTTTGAACGAGCCAGTCAAAAAAGTGACAAAACGGACTGAAAGTCAATTCTGCAAAAAAATCAAGTTGACATTCAAGCGAACTTTCGATGAACATTCAAGATAGAAATGCTCTAAAAAATATAAGAAAAATTTGCTCAATTCAGAAAACCATTGTAATTTTGCACCGCTTTTGGGGCATTAGCTCATCTGGTAGAGCGCAACACTGGCAGTGTTGAGGTAAGCGGTTCGAGTCCGCTATGCTCCACTAAAAAGGCTGACATTCATTTGAATGCCAGCCTTTTTAGGTATAAACGAAATGATGTGTAATTGCCAACATGATGATTAAGGCGTGCCTTCAAGCAGCTCTTGCATGACGCGTTTCATCTTTTCGGCAATTTCAGTATTGCAGAGGTTGCCTATGCTTCCCTCGTGTGTGTGACGCACCTCTCGGTGTGGCGCATAGCTGCCATTGGCAATCTGATTGCCCACCTCCCGATAGGCTTCTCTGAAAGGCATGCCGGCAAGCACCAAGCGATTGACCTCTTCCACACTGAAGAGATAGTTGTAGCGCTCGTCATCAAGAATGTGCTCGTTTACCTCGATATGCTCCAACATGAAATGAGCCATTTGCAGGCACTCGTCAAGTGTGCCGATGGCCGGGAATGTGATGTCTTTGAGCTGCTGCATGTCGCGCTGATACCCCACGGGTAGATTGGTAGTGAGGAGCGACACCTCGCCTATGAGGGCTTGCAGCTGATTGCACTTGCCGCGAATGAGTTCAAACACATCAGGATTTTTTTTATGTGGCATGATGCTCGAACCGGTGGTCAGCTCATCGGGAAAATGCACAAAAGCGAAGTTCTGGCTGCAAAACAGACACACATCCATCGCCAAACGGCCCAACGTGGATGCCACGGCATTGATGGCGCATGCGAGTGCGCGTTCGGTTTTGCCTCGGCTCATTTGCGCGGCCACTACATTATAATGCAGGTCGGCAAATCCCAGCAGTTGGGTGGTGAGCGTGCGGTTGAGCGGGAAACTTGAGCCATAGCCGGCGGCCGAGCCGAGCGGATTTTGGTTGGCAATGCGATGAGCTGCCACGAGCAGCTGCATGTCGTCGGCCAATGTTTCGGCATAGGCTCCAAACCACAGACCAAAACTTGACGGCATGGCCACTTGCAGATGGGTGTAGCCGGGCATGAGCACATGGGCATGCTGTTCGCTGAGCGTTTGCAAGAGCTCAAACAGCTTCTTCACGCTTGCGGCAAGATCTTTGATGCGCTGCCGGTAAAACAGTTTCAGATCCACCAGCACTTGGTCGTTGCGGGAGCGGCCCGCATGAATCTTCTTGCCCACGTCGCCCAGTTGTCGCGTGAGCAGCAGTTCCACTTGCGAGTGCACATCTTCCACACCGGCCTCAATGCTGAATTTGCCGGCATGAATGTCTCGCTCTATGCCCCGCAGAGCTTCGAGCAAAAGCGTCAATTCCTCGTGGGTGAGAAGTCCTATGCTTTCGAGCATCGTGATGTGTGCCATAGAGCCTTGCACATCATAGCGAGCCAGCTCCAAATCGAGCTCTCGATCGCTTCCCACGGTGAATGACTCTATCCACTTATCAATGTCATATCCTTTGTCCCAAAGTTTTGTTGCCATGCGTTTGTCGTTTTTAGAAAAAGTTGGTTAATTCGCTGATGAATCGAATGTAGGTGTCAATGCCATTGGCCACGTCGGCTTCGGCCACCCACTCATTGGCGGTGTGGCTTCGCGCCGAATCGCCCGGCCCAAGCTTCAGCGTGGGGAATGGCATTTGTGACATGTCGCTGGTGGTGGGCGACACAAAAGAGTTGATGTGTAAGACCGAGGCAGCTTGTGCGAGCGGATGTGACGCATGCAGACTCGAAGCCCTGATGCGAGTAGAACGGGGCGTGAGCGTGCTGTGCCTCATGGCCGCTTGCAGCAGCCTGACGGTTTCTTCGTTGGTGTAAGCGTCAGTCGTTCTTACATCGGCCACAAATTGGCAAGTGGCCGGGACCACATTGTGCTTTGTGCCGGCATTGATTTGCGTGACGCTTACTTTGATGTCGCCCAGCAAAGAGGATTGTTTGTCGAATTTGAATTGACGCAACGCATTGATATCGTCGAGCGCAAGATAAAGGGCGTTGATTCCCTCGTTGCGGGCGGCATGCCCTTGCAGCCCGTGGGTCACTCCATCAAGCACCACCAGCCCACGCTCACCGAGGGCGGCTTGCAGCGATGTAGGCTCGCCCACGATGCCCATGTCAATACGCCCCAATGTGGGCAGCAAGGCCCTGATGCCCTGTAGACCGGTGATTTCTTCTTCGGCCGTGATGGCCAGCAAAAGATTGAAGGGCAGATGCGCCTGATAGAAGTGACGAAAAGCGGCCACAAGGCTCACGACCGAGGCTCCTGCATCGTTGCTGCCCAAGCCATAGACGCGTCCATCCTCATGCGCGGGCATGTGCGGGTCGCGTGTGTAGCACGCACTGGGCGGCACCGTGTCGTGGTGCGAGTTGAGCAGCAGGGTGGGGTGATGGTCATCCCAAAGGGCGGCTTGAACCCACACGTTGTTGTGCAAGCGATGCACCTCGCCTACGCCGTACTCCAGCAAAAAACGCATGAGGACATCGGCTGTGGCATCTTCGTTGCGCGAAACCGATGGAGTGGCAATGAGCTGGTCGAGTAAATGAAGCGCGTCGTGATATAGCTCAGAATGATGCTGCATATTCAATCAATTCTTGTGCCGCCGGCCTTGAGCAAGGCGTTGGCGTTTTTGATGATTACTGAAGCCACGCCGCTCTCCCGCGCATTGAAGGCTTCGTCCAGCTTAGGTTTCATGCCTCGTGCAACGGCTCCTTGTGAAGCGAGTCGCTCATAGTCGGGGCGAGTAATGGTGCCAATTACGCTGCTTGTGTCGTTCACGTCGCTCAGCACACCGTCTTTTTCAAAGCAATACACGAGATTGACTGGCGTGAGTGTGGCCAATGCGCAAGCGAGGGCCGAAGCGATGCTGTCGGCATTGGTATTGAGCATATTCCCATGACCATCGTGGGTGAGAGCACACACAATAGGGGTTAATCCCAAGTTGAGCAAGCCCAACAAGGTGTTAGAATCAACATTGAGAGGCGTAATGTCGCCCACCCAGCCATAATCAATGGCCCCGACGGGACGCTTGGTGGCCTGCATGACGTTGGCATCGGCTCCGCTCAATCCTATGGCACGGCATTGCCTTGCGTTCAGCATGGCCACAATGCGTTTGTTGATAAGCCCCCCATAGGTCATGATGGCCACATCAAGGGTGGCACGGTCGGTTACTCGCCGGCCGTCAATCATGGTGATGGGAATATGAAGCTGTTCACACAGGCGAGAGGCGAGCTTGCCGCCGCCATGCACGAGAATCTTCTTTGACGGTAGAGCCGCGAAATCATCGAGAAACGCCGCGAGGGCTTGCTCATCGTCAATCACGTGCCCACCAATTTTCACAATCGTTATCATAGCTCTTGCAACATGCGTTTGAGCACCACTGTGGCCGATATCTCTCGGTTGGCCGCTTCGGGAATGACCAAAGAGTCGGGGCCTTCGATGACATCGTCGGTGACGATGAGTCCGCGCCTCACGGGCAAGCAGTGCATGAACTTGGCATGGTCGGTCCACGACATGTGCTCGGCATCGATAGTCCATGTGCGGTCGTCGCACAAGATTTTGCCGTAGTCATCAGGCCGCGTCACGCCCGGACAACTCCAGTTTTTCGCATAAACAAAATGCGCTCCGGCTAATGCTTTGCGCTGGTCATATTCCACATGAGCACCATCCACAAAGCGCGGATCCAGCTCATAGCCCTCAGGATGTGTGATTACCAAGTCGACGTCGGCGGCAAGCATCCATTGGGCAAACGAATTGGGCACGGCTTGCGGCAAAGCCCGGCAATGAGGCGCCCACGTGAGAACAACTTTAGGGCGCGCCACCGGCTTGTACTCCTCGATGGTGATTAAGTCGGCAAACGCTTGCAAAGGGTGTACGGTGGCGGTTTCCATCGCAAAAACAGGCCGGCCGCTGTAACGAACAAATTGTCCAACAACGGTTTCGGCATAGTCGCGTTCACGGTCGGTGAGGCCGGCAAACGAGCGGATGCCTATCAAGTCGCAGTAGCAGCCCATCACGGGGATGGCCTCAAGCAAATGCTCGCTCTTGTCGCCATCCATCACCACACCGCGTTCGGTTTCGAGTTTCCATGCTCCCTGATTCACGTCGAGCACGATGACGTTCATGCCTAAGTTCATGGCGGCCTTCTGTGTGCTGAGCCTTGTGCGCAGACTATTGTTGAAAAAAATCATCAGCAAGGTCTTGTTGCGGCCCAAATGCTGAAATCCATATCGGTCAGCCTTCACTTCTCGGGCTTCGAGCAACGCTTGCTGCAGGTCGCCCAAATCAGAGGGATTAAAGAAATATTTCATTGTGTTGCAATCAATAGTTTGAAACGGTTGATAAAATCTTCGGCCTGCGCCGTTTGCAGACTCAATGCCGGCAGCAGCCGCACGGTCTTTTTGCCGGCTCCGCCGGTGAACACTCGCTGCTCCAGCACAAGCTGTCGGCGCAAGGTGGGTGCGTCGCCGGTTACATCGGCTCCTATCATCAGGCCACGACCTCTCACATCGATAATGCCATCGGCCAGCCGCAGCTGCTCTTGCAATAAGTTCCCCACTTGAAGGGCGTTGTTCACCAGATTCTCGTTCTCTATCACTTCAAGCACGGCAATGGCGGCGGCGCAAGCCAGATGGTTGCCGCCAAATGTGGTGCCCAGCATGCCCGGAGCAGCCTTGAAGTGTGGTGCGATGAGCACACCTCCTATGGGAAAACCGTTACCCATGCCTTTGGCCGTGGTGATGAGGTCGGGACGAATGCCGGTCCACTGATGGGCAAAAAACCGCCCGGTACGACCATAACCGCTCTGCACCTCATCTAAAATGAGGCACACTCCCGCACGTTGCGTCAGGGCTCGCAGTTGGCACAAAAAATCATCGTCGGGCGCATGAATGCCGGCTACGCCCTGTATGCCCTCGATGATTACGGCGCAATATTGACGGGTGGCCAATTCGCGCTCCACGGCATTGATGTCGTTAAGCGGCACAAAAGTCACACGATCGGTGCGGTTAAAGGGCGATTGAATGTCGGCGTTGTCGGTTGCCTGCACGGCACCGCTGGTGCGCCCATGAAAGGCGTGGTGAAAGGCCAACACACGGTTGCGACGCGTGTGAAACGAAGCCAGTTTGATGGCATTTTCGTTGGCTTCGGCACCACTGTTGGCCAAAAACAGGCTATAATCGTCATAGCCGCTCGCCTGCCCCAACAACGAAGCCAGCCGCAGTTGCAAGCTGTTTTGCACGCTGTTGGAATAAAAACCCAATCGGGCCACTTGTTGCGAGATGGCTTCTACATAATGTGGATGGGCATGGCCAATGCTGATGACTGCGTGCCCACCATACAGGTCAAGATATTCGTTGCCCTCGGCATCATACACATAGCTGCCGTGCCCTCTCACCGGCTCAACGGGATATAAACTATATACTGGAAAAAGGTTCACTTGAATGAGTTTTAATTGTGTGATAAAATGAAAGACAAACCATTAAAATGCGCTGGCTTTGAGGTGAAGTCCGGCCGTTTCGTCAAGCCCCATCATGAGGTTCATGTTCTGCACGGCTTGCCCCACGGCACCTTTCAGCAAATTGTCGATGGCACTGATGACGAGCATCACGTCGTCGTGCCGCGACACATGCAGCAACGCTTTGTTGGTGTTCACCACTTGTTTCAGATCCACATCGCGCGAAGTGACGTGGGTGAAAGGTGCTCGCGCGTAATAGTCGGCATAAAGACGCAGCGCCTCCTCACCGGTGAGGTCGCAAGGCAGAAAAATGGAGGCATAGATGCCTCTGGCAAAGTCGCCGCGCATGGGCACAAACCTAATGCGGAACTCATCTGATTTCTGCACGCTCGTGAGGTTGCGCCCTATCTCGGCCAAGTGCTGATGCGTGAAAGGCTTATACACGCTCAAATTATTGGCACGCCAGCTGAAATGAGTGGTTGGCCCGGGCTTCACGCCGGCTCCTGTGCTGCCGGTGACGGCTGTTATGCTCACATCGCCGTGTAACAGGTGTGCCTGTGCCAGCGGGAGCAACCCTAACTGAATGGCGGTGGCGAAGCAACCCGGATTGGCAATGCGTGTGGCTTGAGCAATGCGGCAGGCTTGCCATTCGGGCAGGCCATAAACGTAGCCCTCACTCTCATCACGATAGTCCTGAGCCAAGTCAATCACACGCAGTCCGTCAGGGTAGGGGTGCTGCTGCCAAAACTCCCGGCTTTTCCCGTGCCCTAAACATAGAAAGAGCACATCTGCCTCTGCAAGATCGCACGAATTGGTGAAACGCAGGTCGGTGTCGCCCACAAGTCCGGCGTGCACCTCATCGACGCGTGCTCCGGCGTGGCTCTCGCTATGCACAAACGCCAAATCCACCGACGGGTGCCCCATGAGCAAGCGAATTAATTCGCCTGCCGTGTAGCCTGCGCCTCCTATGATTCCCGCTCGTATCATCTTTCTTCGTCGGGATGAATGCCATAGTAAACCCGCAGCGGCGTAGAGAGCAGCTTGATGAAGCCCTTGGCCTCATCGGCGGTCCAGCCGCGCTGCATCTCGCCATATTCACCCAGTTTGCTCTTGAGCAGGTCTTGTGCCGAATCCACTCCCACCAGCTCAAATCCTTTGGGGCGAAGGCGAATGATGACGGTGCCGCTCACATTGCGTTGCGACGAGGTGAGCATGGCTTCAATGTCGGGCATGACGGGTTCCAAATATTGGCTTTCATGCAAAAACATGCCATACCAGTTGCCCACTTGATCCTTCCAATATTGCTGCCACTTGCTCAAAGTGTGTTTTTCGAGCAGGCGATGTGCTTCGATGATGAGCTTGGGCGCGGCGGCCTCAAAAGCCACACGGCCCTTGATGCCAATGATGGTGTCGCCCACGTTGCAGTCGCGTCCTATGCCATAGGCGGCCCCTATTTGTTCGATGCGACGAATAGCTTGCACCTTGTCGGTGAATTTCTCGCCGTTGACGGCGGCGATTTCGCCACGCTCAAAGGTGATGCGCAGCTCACTCTCGTCTTGGCGGGTCACCTGCTTCAAATAGGCTTCTTCGGGCAGGCCTTGTGCCGGGTCGAGAATTTCTCCGCCGCAGATGCTGGTGCCCCAAAGCCCCACGTTGTAGCTGTATTTAAGTTTCTTGAAGTCGGCCTCAAATCCGTGGCAGTTCAGGTAGTCCACTTCTTCTTGGCGTGTGAGGGCTTGGTCGCGTGTGAGGGTGATGATTTCCACTCCCGGCGCCATCACAAGAAAAGTCATGTCAAATCTAATCTGGTCGTTGCCGGCTCCGGTACTTCCGTGCGCTATGGCATCGGCACCAATCTCACGCGCGTAGCGAGCGATGGCAATGGCTTGAAAAATGCGCTCGCTCGACACCGATATCGGATAGCAGTTGTTGCGCAGCACATTGCCGAATATCATATATTTGAGCGACTTGGCATAGTATTCTTGGGTCACGTCGAGGGTCACATAACTCACCGCACCCAGCCGCAGGGCATTGGCTTCGTTGCGTTGCAGCTGTTCGGCACTGAATCCGCCGGTGTCGGCACAGGCGGCATACGCCTCATAGCCCTCGTGGGCAAGGCGCATAACGGTATAGGATGTATCAAGGCCGCCGCTATAAGCGACCACCACTTTTTTCTTATTTTCCATGATGTGTTTGAGTGTTTGGGATGATTCTTATCGTTTGAGTCTGAATAGCTTGCTCATCGAGTTGAGCAATGCCACTTTGTAGGGCTTGATGCGCGAAGTGTTGGGCAATGCTTTCTTGGGGTCGTAGAGCATGCCATAGCACAAGCACACGCGCCGTTTGTTGCGTTGCAAAATCTCATAATTGACGCAGCCCTGACAACCCTGCCAAAATTCATCGTCATTGGTAAGTTCGGTGAGCGTCACCGGCTCGTAGCCCAAACGTGTGTTGAGCTTCATCACGGCCAGCGATGTGGTAAGGCTGAAAATCTTGGCATAAGGGAAACGATCGCGTGCCAACTCAAAGGTTTTCTCCTTGATGCGGGCTGCAAGCCCCTGTCGTCGGAACTCAGGGTCAACAATCAGGCCACTCGTGGCCACAAAATCACCGTGGCTCCAGCACTCAATGTAGCTGAAACCCACCACACGTTCACCGGCAAGAGCTATCACGGCCTTGCCTCCGGTCATTTTTGCGGCAATGTAAGCCGGCTCGCGTTTTGCGATGCCGGTGCCTCGCTGTTGTGCCGAGTCGTAAATCATCTGACAGATGTGCTCGGCATACTGCACATGCGACTCGTCGGCATATTGCACGACGACTTCAGGAGATTGATTCATTGTGAAAACCGTAGATTTACATGCCCGCGCTGGGGCATCATTTAGTCTAATAAATTCCTTTCTTTTTGGCGCGGTATTGCCCAAAAAGTTTGCAATATTCGCAATTTTCTTTCAGATACGCAAGAAAATTCAGCAAAAAGCGTCAATTTTTCAGAAAACGCCATTTGCGTGACCCGCCATGTGTGTGCGATTGGGTGATTTGCCGGTGCCCTATAGGCGTTTTTCGATGCGAGCGGGAATCTTGCCTGTGAGCAGCCATGCCAGCAGAGGACTTTTGCCGATGAATTGCAACGCGATGAGTGTGACACCTATGATGCAAAACGCTACCGGGATGGCCACTATGAGCAGCGGTGTGGTGTGGAGGCCCAGCAACCGCATAGGCTCTTGCAGGGGCGTGAGCGGAAACAGGAAGAAGTAGTGCAGCAGATAGATGCCCAGACTCTCGTTCCCCAAGAGGTTGATGTAGCGTGCGGCCGCCGTGGGGCGATGCCCGGCGGCAAATTCTCGCGACGCCCATGGCACCACCACACTCATGGCCACCACCATCCACGCGGCCTGCATGATGGGGCTTATGATGGACGTGATAATCGGTTTGTGGATGCTTTCGCTATACGACATTTCCCACGGATAGGCCACGGCATAGAACGTGCAGGCAAACACCACAATACTCACGGTGACCCATGTGCCGCTTTGCCAAATGCGCTCGAAACCATCCTTGTGTTTGCGGGCGAAAACGCCCATCATGAAGATGGGGAAGAAATTGCTTAGCAGCGTCAGCCCAAACGGGTCGAAGTTGGCGTCAACGTTGGCGCCCATGAAGAGTAGCAAGAGCACCACATAGGTGAGCACGCATGCGGCCACCTGCATCCATGTCCTGCGCAATCGCCGCAGCACCAAGCACAAAAGATAATAGACCACAAACTGCTCGAAAAGGCACAGCGTGAACCAGTAACCATCCTTATACACCGATGCCCACGTGTCCTTCAAGCTGTGGCATATGGGTGATTGCAACCCGCTGTGAGGGAAGTACCACACCCACAGCATGGGAATGAGCAGCATGGGCACCATGAGCTGCAAGAAACGCTTCTTCAGGCGAGGCGTTTGCCAGCCGCTTTTGTAGGAGAGGTAGCCGCTCACGAAAAAGAAGATGGGCATGTGGGTATTCCCAATGAATTTGAAAATAAAGGCAGCGTCAATCTCGCGGATGCACATGGTAATCACATGTCCCATCACCACCATGAAGATGGCGAGGCCTTTAAGCAAATCGAGCGAGGGGTTGCGCCGCGAGGCACTGAAGTTCTGATTCATGCGTTTGGAGGGTGTGTAATTTGAAAAAATCACCCGACATGAAAATCGGGTGATTTCGTGTGTGATGTTTTTAATGGAATTACTCCACTTCTTTGTCAATGTTGATGCCTTTCCAAATGAGGGCGGCGAGAGCAGCACCCACCAGCGGAGCAACGATGAAGATCCACAGCTGGTTCAGTGCGTCGCCACCGGCCAGCAGAGCGGGGCCAATGGAGCGGGCGGGGTTCACGCTGGTGCCTGTGTAGTGAATACCCACGAGGTGGATGAGAATCAGCGCAAGACCGATGGCCAAACCGGCAAAGTTATTGGTTGCGCCATTGGTTTTGCTGGTAGCACCCAGCACCACAAGCACAAAGAGCATGGTGAGAACCACCTCGGCAATGAGGCCCTGTGTGAGGGTGATGCCGCTTTGCAGGGAGTTAGCGCCCAAGCCGCTGTCGCAGCCGGCCAACGCGCACAGCACGAGAGCTGCCAAGATGGCACCGATGATTTGGAACACCATGTACAGGCCGCAGTCTTTGGCACTCATTTTACCGCTCAAAAACACGCCCAGCGTGATGGCGGGGTTGATGTGGCAACCACTGATGCCGCCAATGGTGTAGGCCATAGCCACTACCGACAAACCAAATGCGATGGCGGTGCCCACGACCGATGCCGTGTCTACGCCGCAACTCAAGCTCACAGCCGCGCCGCAGCCGAGCAGGGTGAGGACGAATGTTCCTACTAATTCTGCTAAATACTTCTTCATAACTGTTTGATTTTTAATTTATTAATAAAATCGAAAAATAAATTTTCACGACAATGTATCGCAAAAATAAGGAAAAAATCGATAAACTGCAACTTTTGTCGCAAAAAATGTATATCTTTGCACCAAACATAAAATACCACAAAGCAATGAAAATCTCTATTATAGGCACAGGATATGTGGGCTTGGTGACGGGCACGTGCTTTGCCGAGCTGGGTGTGGACGTGACATGTGTGGATACCGACAGCCAGAAAATCAACCGCCTCGTCTATGGCTCCATTCCCATCTATGAGCCGGGGCTTGAAAACATGGTCACCGGCAATGTGAACGAGGGCCGGCTGCGCTTTGCCAGCGATTTCAACCGAGCCTTTGCCGATGTGGACTATGTGTTTTGCACCATCGACACCACTCCCGATGCCGACGGCTCGACCAACCTCGATCCCGTGTATCGCATCGCTAAGGTCTTTGGGCAGCGTGTGGAGCGGGCCTGCACCTTTGTGCTCAAGAGCACAGTGCCCGTGGGCACCGCCAGTGAGGTGCGCCGCATCGTGGACGAAGAGATTGCCCGGCGAGGCGTGTCGGTGCAGGTGGATATCGCGAGCAACCCCGATTTCTTGACCGAGGGCAACGCCATCAAGGACTTCATGAAGCCCGACCGCATCGTCATCGGCGTGGAAACCGAGCGTGCCCGCGAATCGATGACGCGCCTCTATCGCACCATTCTCATGCACAACAACCGGCGTGTGATTTTCACCGATACGCGCACGGCCGAGATGATAAAATATGCCGCCACCTCCATGCTGGCCACGCGGGTGAGCTTCATGAACGAGATTGCCAACCTGTGTGAGCTGGTGGGAGCCGACGTGAACGTCGTGCGCCACGGCGTGGGCACCGATAGCCGCATTGGGCCTAAGTACATCTACCCCGGTTGCGGATATGGCGGCACGCTGTTTCCCCAAGACATCAAGGATCTGATTAAAATAGGCGACAGTCACGACTTCGACATGCGGGTGCTCAAAGCCGTGGAGAACGTCAACACGAGGCAAAAGCGCATTCTCTTTGAGAAGCTCAGCCGTTTCTATGACGACGACCTGAAAGAAAAAACGGTGGCCTTGTGGGGACTCTCCTTCAAACCCGAAACCGACGACATGAGTGAGGCACCTGCTATCGTCACCCTCGACCTGCTCACCGAGGCCGGCTGCAAGGTGCGCGTCTATGACCCCGTGGCCATGAACGCCACCAAGCTGCGCTGGGATCATGTGTATTGCGGCATCGACATGTATGATGCCGTGAAAGATGCCGACGCACTACTCATCCTCACCGAGTGGCGGCAGTTCCGCATCCCGGCATGGGATCGCGTGAAGTCGCTCATGCGCACGCCGCTGGTGATCGACGGTCGCAACATTTATGATGCTGCCGAGCTCGAGGCCGCCGGGTTCACCTATCGCTGCATAGGCCGATAACTCTAAGGCCACGCGCGCGCCGCACAGAAAATTTGCCTGCCATTAAACTTAAAAAGGCTGACCGCATGCGGTCAGCCTTTTTAAGTTATGTGTGAGTGGAAATTACTTCACAACTTTCACAACGTTCTGAGTGCCATCGGCATAGGTGGTAACAACGATGTTCACACCGTCGAAAGCCTTGTCGGCAGCCACGCCAGCCACATTGTAATACTTCACACCAGCCACAGCCTTGCCGGCGTTGATGTCCTCAACGGCGCTCTCCACAGCGGGTAGAAGCATAGTGTGCACGGTGCAGTCGTAGCTGTTGTCCTCATAGTCGGTGTATTTGAGCTTCGACACAGTGATGGGGCCACCATTGTATTCCTCGGTGGTTTGGAAGCGCATACGAACGAGAACCAGCGGGTTCTTGGTGACCGGGGTCTTGGTCATGTCGGCAGCAAATGCGCGATACTCGTTGGTTTCGCCGCCCGGCCAGTTGTCGCTCCAGCTAAGGATAGCCTTGTAGCCATCTTCGTCCTCATCCCACACGCGAGTGTCGGGCGATGCAGAGATAGCAACGGGCTTGATGCCGGCGGGGAAGAGCATGGTGATCTGGAGGTTGGTGAAGTTCGTAGCATTGTCTTGACGATTCATCGTAATCTCAACAAGGTCAGAACGCTCAACGTTTTTCTCCAGCTTGAAGCCATCGGGTAAGCTTAAGGTTGTGGGGACGTCAGTGTAGTCCGTTGCAAAAGCACTCAAGCTCATCATTGCGACAGCTGCAGCAAGTAAAGATTTCATTTTCATAATTAAAACGTTTTAAATTAGTTAATAAAAATAAAATTTTGTTGTTTCTTCGTTCCTAAGTTCATTTTTTTCAAACTTGACGTTCAAACGCACTTGCCCTACACCCAGCCAGATTGCAGATAGCTCATTCCGGCTGCTTTGGTTTTCAAGCAGTTAACGTTTTTCGCGTGAAAATCCGTTAGATTTTCGACTACAATATTACAAACTTTCTCTGATTTGGCAAAATTTTTTTCAAAAATATTTTTTTGCCCCTTATTGATAAGCAAAATGATAGTTTTCCCTCCTCACCTTAATAATATAAAGGGCATGTTGCGCCCTGAAGAATGCGAAACCTTGACTTTCTCTCACATCTTCATAGCGTTGGCTGTGCCGAAGTACTTTGCGCTCGGCTGTAAAAGAAAAACCATTTCTCTTGCACAGCTCTCGCTTTTTCGTAACGTTAGCTGCGCCGAAGTTACTCGCGCTCGGAAAAGTTCAAGTAAACTTGACTTTTCTCTCGCTTTTTCGTAACTTTGTCCCGAAAATGAATGAGAAATAATGAATTAACCATCAAAAACGTGAACTGATATGATGAAACGATTAATGGCCTGCCTGCTGCTCGGCCTCGTGCTGTGCGAGGCGCATGCGGCCGATGAGGCACAAAAACGAGAAATGCGCACGGTGTGGGTGGCCACAGTGTCAAACATCGACTGGCCGCAGACGCGCGGCACGGGTGCCACGGTCATTGCCAAGCAGCAACAACAACTCACCGACTTGCTCGATGGCTTTGAGGCTGCCAACATGAATGCCATCTGCCTGCAAGTGCGCCCCATGGCCGACGCGCTCTATAAATCGAGCTACGAGCCGTGGTCGAGCTACCTGACGGGTACCCGTGGCAAAGATCCGGGCTGGGACCCTCTTCTCTTTGCCGTGCAGGAATGCCACAAACGCGGGCTGGAATGCCATGTGTGGGTGAATCCTTACCGATTCAGCAATAGTGGTGGCCGCGATTGCACCACGGCGCAAGACGAGGCCCTGAAACAATCGGGCATCTTGCTCACGATGGGCGATCGCATCGTGTTTAATCCCGGGCTGGAGGCTTCGCGCCAGCGTGTGGTGAATGTGTGCCGAGAAATGATTGAGAACTACGACATCGACGGCATCATCTTCGACGACTATTTCTATCCGAGCGTCACCGGCGGCATTCCCACCGATAGCAGTGCCCCCGACTACGACTTGTGGCAGCAGTCGGGCACGACCCTCTCGATAGCCGACTGGCGACGTGCGCAGGTGAATCTGATGGTGCGCAACGTCTACGACATGGTGCAAACCGTGCGTCCGGGTGTGAAATTCGCCATTGGGCCTGCCGGCGTGGCAGGCACGCGCAGCACCAGCGCGGCCAAGCATGGTGTGGATCCGTGCCCCACGGGCAGCGACTGGCAGTATAACGGCATCTATAGCGACCCGCTGGCTTGGCTCGAAGAGGGAACAATCGACTATATCTCGCCGCAGCTCTATTGGAAAACCAACCACTCGACCAACCCCGTCGGCCCGCTCACCAAGTGGTGGAGCTATGCGGCCAACCACTTTGGCCGGCACCACTATGCCAGCCACAATATTTACTTCATGGCCAGCACCAACACGCAGGAGGACTGGGACGAGATTTTGGAGCAAATCAGGCTGAGCCGGGAATATAACCTCGACAATGCCCCCGGTGTGAACTTCTACTCGGCCAAATACATCAGTGGCCCCACCTGCACGGGCTTTGGCGACTATTTGGCTCAAAAGATGTTCCAGCACAAGGCACTCACCCCTGCGCTCACTTGGAAGGAGAAGCAGGTGCTGGGGCAAGTGGCCGATGCCAAGCGCAGCGGCAACACGCTCTCGTGGACAGGCATCGACCACAAGCCCATTAAATATGGTGTGTATGCCATTCCCACATCAATGCCGGTGGACCAAATCAAGAGTGCCAAGTTCGAGGGCATCATGAGCGATTACCTGATGAAGATCGCCTTCGACGCCGCTTGCGAGATTCCCGCCGAGTTCCGCACGGGCTATTGGTTTGCCATCACGGCCATTGATGGCTGGGGCAACGAGTATGAACCCACCTATGTGGACGCTCCGGCGGGCGAGGCCGATGCGGTGACACTCATTGCACCCACAGCCGGCTCCGTCGTGACGTGGCGGCAGGCGTTCAGCTGGACATCGGCCACCGCTGCCACCTACCGGCTGCAAGTGGCCACCGACTCGCTTTTTGCTAATGTGGTGATAGACGAAAAAGGCCTGACGGACGCTCATCGCACGCTCAACCTCATCGCTCTCACGGCCGAGGCACCCCACTATTGGCGAGTGATCGTGTCGCAAAGCGGCAAGTTCGACAAGACCTCTGCTTTCAGCAGTTTCGTCACGCCTGAGCGCGAAAAAACGCCTGCCACGCAACTCATCAGCCCAGAGGATGGCGCTGAGCTGACCGATGCCACCACGTTGCGATGCGGCGTGGTGCAGGCCGATGCTTACACCCTGCAAGTGGCGGCCGACCCCGGCTTTGACGAGGTGAAATACACTTCCAGCGACTTTCAGGTCGTTCCGGCCGAGGGAGTGACCTTTGGCTTCCAGCCCAGCGCGGTGGGCAAGGGCACATTCTACTGGCGCGTGCTCACCCGTAAAGAAGGTTATGAAGATGGCGTGAGCGACGTGCGCTCGTTTGTCATCACTCGCTTGGATGTGGGCAATTTGGAGCCGGGTTACGTGCTGAAGCGTGACATCGACACTTATGACCCGCAAGGCAGGCTCACGCTTACCAGCAAGTGGATTCGCTCGGTGAAAAGCGATTACGCCAACATCACCTTTGATGGCGACGGCCTGATGAACCGTGGCTTCACCGTGAAGGACGGCAAGGTGCTGGTGATTGGTCGCAGCGAAGGCTCAAGCACGGCCGATATCTATATTGACCAATACAGTGCCGAAACCGGCGAGCGCATCAAGCGTGTGCCCGTGGATGCCGCGGCGCAATGCTCCTACTATCCGGCCAACGATATTTTTCAAGACGACGCGGGTCATGTGCTCATCAGCAACTTGACGTTGAACGTGGGCAGTAACCCCCTCAAAATCTATCAGGTGGATCCCGAAACGGGTGCCGTGACCCTGATGGCCTCGCTCACCACCGAGTCCACGGCCACCAAACGTGTGGATCACTGCAATGTGATGGGTGACGTGACGGCTCGCAGCTTTCAGGTGTATGCGGCCATGAGCAACGGCACGCAGGTGGTGCGCTGGCAAGTGGCCGGTGCAGGCAGTGGTAGCATTTTGGGCTCGCAAATCATGACGGCCAAAGCATTCTTGCCGGCCGACGCGTCTTATTTTGGCTTGGCGCCTCGGGTCTATCCGGCCCACGACGGTACGGTGTACGTCACGGGTGGCTCCACGCACCTCACTCGCTACGACATGGCAACGGGCGAGATTGTGGATGGCTTCGACAAAAACACGGCCATTCAACCCGCCAGCACCGAGGCCAATGGCGCGGCATTCTTCACGCTGCAAGGCAAAAACTACATGCTGTATCCCTACAGCGACTTTCGCAGCAGCACCGGCTTCCGCTTCATGCTCGCGCAAAGCGAGGGTGGCGAGCGTTATGCCGACTATCAACTCGGCTGGATATTTCCCGAGAGAGGTTTGGGCGGCGTGAACAGCTCCACATGGAGCGCACACTGCGCGGTGGCCGACGGCAACCGGCCCAATCAGAAAGACCTCTACCTGTATGTGCCGGGCAATGGCATCGCCGCCTACCGGCTCACGGCAGGCATTTTGGGTGATGTGAATGGTGATGGCGTGGTGGATGTGGCCGATGTGAACCTCGTTGTCAATATGATATTGGGCGGTGCGCCCATCGACGCGCTGGCCGACGTGAACGGCGATGGTTACGTCGATGTGAGCGATGTGAACGCCATCATAAATCTGGTGCTCGGCAAGTAGCCCGCGTCATGTGCCGGGCTGTGAAGCCGGCTTGCGCTGCACATGGCAGAGTGGGGGGCATTGCCGCCGAAAAGGCGGGCAGTGCCCTCTTCATGTTGCACTTGCAAAAAGGGGCGTGTGAATAAGAATGAAAAAACGTAGTTAAATATAAAAAATATTAAATTGTTCGCGTTTTTTGGGCGGGAGCGTCGGTGATTGCGAAGAAATGTGTAAGTTTGTAACGTGATAGAGTGGATTGTGACCTAATCCACCCTGCCTAATTTGTTCTGAAACTAACATAAACATTAATAAAAGGAAAAATCCTATGAGAAAACAGTTACTAATTCTGTTATTTTCCATGCTCTCGGTGTTGGGCTATGCCCGCACTGTGACCGGCGTGGTGACGCAGGCCAGCGACGGCGAACCCATCATCGGTGCGTCGATTTTTGTGCATGGCACTTCGCGCGGCACGGCCACCGATATCGATGGAAAATACTCAATCGACGTCAACGACGGAGATGTGCTCGACGTGACCTATGTGGGCATGATTCCCATTTCGATTAAGGTGACCGCAGGCAAAAGCGTGATTAACATCGAAATGAAAGAGAACGCCCAAGTGCTGGGCGAAGTGGTGGTGACCGCAATGGGTCAGACACAAGAAAAGAAGAAACTGAACTTCGCCGTGCAAAACCTTGACTCCGATCAGGTGACTGCCGGTGGCTCGGCCAACTTCGCCAACTCGCTGCAAGGCAAGGTGGCGGGTCTGCAAGTGAACACCGGTGGAGGTTCGCCCAACTCGAGCACGCAGGTGATCATCCGTGCTATTTCGAGTGTGAACAACAGCCAGAACAATGAGCCGCTCATGATCATCGATGGTGTGCCCATTCGCGGACAAGGCTCCACGCTGGCCGACTTCAACCCCAATGATATTGAAAACATGACCGTCCTTAAAGGCGCTGCCGCTTCGGCTCTTTATGGACAGGAGGCCGCCAACGGCGTGATCATGATCACCACCAAGAGTGGTAGCAAAGACGGCACCGTGCGTGTGAACGTTTCGACCACACTCGAAGCCAATCAGGCTATGCGCGTGCCCAAAGTGCAAAAGACTTTCACGGGTGGCACCCGTGGCATGTATAAGGAAAACACGCCCAATGGCGGTTGGGGCCCTTACATGTCGAGCGAAGACACCTATTATGATAATGTGGGCGAGTTCCTCAAGACGGGCGTCCTGCAAAAGTATGACATGTCCATCTCTGGCGGTACCGAGAAATTCAATTCTTATGCTTCGGCAGCCTACATGGACAATCAGGGTATCGTGCCCAAGGACTACAAGAAACAGCTCACCGTGTTCTTGAAAGGCATTTTCAAACCCTCTGACCAAGTGACCATTCAGATGTCGGCCAACTTCGTGAACTCGAAAGCCCGTGGATTTGGCAACTCCATGTCAACCATCTACAACTGGGGCATCAATAAAAACATGGCTGACTACCAAACCGCCGAGGGCCATGTGAATTGGGGCGCACTCTATGACGCTTGGGACAAGCTGCTCGATACTGAGCGCATCAATGCCAGCATTTCGCCCTATTATGGCCGCTACAAAGACTCGGCTTCCACCGAGTCGAACCGCATGCTCATTAACGGACAGATTGCTTACGAACCCATTAAAGACTTGGTGTTCACCGGCAAGCTGGGTTATGACAAGAGCTATTCGACCTATGAGTCCTACACCATGCCGCGCTACTATGACGGCGACTTGAGTGCCGACCTCATGGCTTATGTGAGCGACTGGGCTCTCGATGCCGAGGATCCCAACAAACAATACACGCAAAACAACATCGTGGACGTGCTCAATGGCGCATGGTCGTGGGCTAAATACGGTGCCGTGAGCTTCCAGCCTTCGCGCGGCGACCAATTCACAGCCACGTTCTTGGCAACTTACAAAAAACAGTTTGCCCAAGACTTCACTTTCGACCTCCTTTATGGTATGGAGTACAAGAAACGCAAAGGCATTGAGGCCAGCATCTATAACGAGTGGTTCCAGCTGGGTGGCGACTTCTACAGCCTGCAGAACACCTATGCCGACACCTACCGCAATGCCAGTGGCGAAACTCTGAGCCTGCTTGCCACCAACCGCCCCACGCTCTATCGCAGCGAGTGGAACAAATATGGCTACTTTGGTGAAATTCGTTTCGACTACAAAGGCATGGCCCAAATTTCGGCCACCTACCGCCTCGACGGCTCGTCGCGCTTCAAGCAAGCTCCCAAAACGAGCTACTCCTATCCGTCAATCACAGGTGGTGTGATTTTCAGTGAGCTGTTCCATCTGCGCAACAACTGGTTCTCCTATGGTAAGTTGCGTGGTAACTGGGCTAAGGTGGGTAAAGACTGCCCGGCCTACTTGTTCACCAACAACTACAAGCAATGGACCACATTCCCCGATGGTGGCTATGGCATCGACCCCACGCGCTCTACCGCTGTGACACTCGAGCCTGAGATGACCAATTCATGGGAAATTGGCGCCGACCTGCGCTTCTTCAACAGCCGCACACGCCTCGACCTCGCCTACTACTCGACCACAGTGGACAACCAGATTGTCACCGTGCGCGTGTCGCCGGCTTCGGGTGTGATTCTGCAAACCCGCAACGAGGGTTCTATTGAAAACTATGGTGTGGAGGCTACTCTCGCACAAGACATCATCAAGAGCAAAGACTTTGACTGGACGGCTACCGTCAACTATTCATTCAACCGTGGTCGCGTGCGCTCACTCCCCGAAGACGTTGTGGAGATTCAAGGCACGCAATATGGCGACATCTTCCCCGTGGCTCGCCTGCACGGTTCATCCACCGGTATTTCGGGCAAAGACTATGAGCGCGACCCCAATGGCAACGTAATTTGCGATGCCAACGGTTATCCTATCATTAGCCCGCAAAAGGGTGTGTACATCGGCAACCGCGAGCCCGACTTCCTGCTCGGCCTCGGCTCGGTGTTCCGTTACAAGAATGCCACCCTCTCGTTCTTGCTCGATGGTCGCTTTGGTGGTGATGTGGTCAACATGACGGGCCGCAGCATGATTATCAACGGCACCAATCACCTGTATGATAAATATCGCAACCGCGAAATCGTCTTCGACGGCGTGCAGGCCATCACTGCTGCCGATGGCACTGTGACCTACGAGAAAAACCGCACCCCCATCATCCTCGACCAGAACTTCATCAACACCTACTACACCGTGTCGAGCAACTTCATCGAGGACGGTTCCTATGTGCGCTTGAGCTATGTGACTTTGGCCTACGACTTTACGCCCATGTTCAAGAAAACTTGGGCAGTGAAGGGGCTCACCGCCACGCTCACCGGTCGCAACCTGTTCTTGCTCACCAAGTACACAGGCAACGACCCCGCAATCTTGGCTTCAACCGCCGGTGGTACCGGTGGCATGGGCATCGACAACTTCAACGTGCCCAGCACGCGAAGCTTCAACTTCACTCTCAAAGCAACATTCTAAAGGATAATGACCATGAACAAGATAAAATTAATAGCATTGTTGCTGCTGACCTCACTTTTCACCACGAGCTGCAACGACATGCTCGACGACAACGTGAACCCCGATGTGGCTCACAACATCGATGCCAAAGTGGGTCTGCCCGTGCTCGTGTTCTATGCGCAGCAAATCGTGTATGACCACTCTGAATATTACGCATATTTCTCGCAGATGCTCACCACGGGTGGCAAAAGCTCCATTGGTGCTTATTCTTATAAATGCGAGCAAGAAATGCTCACCATGAACCGCCACCCCATGTGGCGTCGCCACTTCTACGACATTGGCAAGAACGGTATGATTCTGATTGACAACTCGCGCAACATCAATTCACCCAACTATGAACTGATTGCACGCACGATTCAACTCATGTCGACCCAGCTCACTACCGATGCTTTTGGCGATATGCCCCGCAGTCAGGCCTATTTGAGCGATGCTCCCACCTACGACTCGCAGGCTTCGGTCTATAAATGGATGCTTGAAGAGTGCGACGAGCTGATTTCTCTCTATGAGAATCCCGAATACACGCAAGCTCCGCACAACGAGAAGCTCACTTCGCTGCAAGACCGCGTATACGCTGGCGACTTAGAGAAGTGGAAAGGCCTCGTGTATGCCGTCAAGGCACGCTTGCTGCTGCGCAACATTCCCAACGTGAACACCAGCGCGGCTGTGTGCAACCAAATCATAGCGGCTGCCGACGCTGCCATCAACCAGTGGCGCAAGGGCGACCTGCTCTATGGCGAGTGGTTCGGCAATGAGCCTCGCTACAACTTCGATGGTGGAACCGTCACGCAAAATGCCGTGTGGAGCATTGGCCAGCCGGTCATCAACTCTTGGGAGTCGCGTGGCAACCTCCTTTCGTCGGCCATCCCGTCGAAATTCTTCATGGTTGACCTTTTGGGCATAGGAGCTCCTAACGACGAGCGCAAGTGCGGCCTCTACAATGCCGTGCGTGCTCACGACGGTTTTGCCAATGACCCGCGTTGCGGCCTGCTCATGATTGCCCGCACGGGTCCGCGCGATGCCTCCACCACCAGCGAGGTCATCAAGATGCGCTGGCTCGAAAACAACATTGGCATGGGCACAAGCTATAAAATTGCCCATTATCCCAACCTCTATATGGGTGCTTACGCCGGCTCGACCAGTGCCTATAACCCCATCTTCACGATGGAAGAGCTTTACTTCATCAAGGCTGAGGCCGAATATTGGCTGGGAAACAAAACGCGTGCTTGCGAATTGGCCAAAGAGGCTACCAAATGGAACATCCAGCGTCACCTTGACTTCTTCCTTGCCAATTATCCTAACCCCAACTACAATGCCAGCACCGACAACAAGTACCCGGGCAACGCATTGGCTGGCGGCAAACCCGGATATGAGCAAGCCGAGTATTGGGACGCACAGGTGAGTGCCTTCCTCGACAACGTGGACTACTACCGTGGTTCAAGCAAGACTCCGGCTGTGGATCGCGTCACCGAGCGTGGCAACGAGCACTGGTTCTTTAACCCGAGCGAATTCTCACTGAGCGACCTCATGCAGCAAAAATACATCTCCATGTATCTGCAGCCTGAGCAGTGGACCGACATGCGTCGCTACCACTATAGCAACAACCGCAACCACTACGGCATTGGCGACAACAACGAAATTATCTATCCCACGCTGCGTCGCCCCTACAACCTCTATGCCGCTTATTGGATCGACGGCCTTACCGAGGAGCAGAAAGAGAACACTTGGATTCAGCGACTGAACTACGACCCCGAAACCGAGGAGAAATATAACCGTAGCGAGTTGCAGCGTCTGGGTGCCTACAAGAACTACAAGTGGTTACAGGAACCCATGATTTGGGCAAAACGAGCTGGCGAAGTCAGCTCGCTCACGGGCGAATGAAGATAATCCACACAACAAACCAACCACCTAATCAGAAAGTAAGATTATGAAAATATATTATCATTTCGCAATGTTGGCCATCGTGGCTTGGAGCATGAACTCCTGCGCCACACACGACCCCTTTGCCGACCGCATGGAGCTTGGACAGATTGTGCCCACCGTCGACTGGGAGCAAGGCTCAACCGACATCAAGGCGGGCAGCTACGCCACTTTCAAGGCTAAATACTACACCTCGCCCGACAATGAAATTGACCACAGCGAGGTGTGGGTGAAAACCAAACGTTCAGAGTCGGCGGCAGCCACCAGCAAGCTCACCACATCTTTGTCCTATACCAAGACCGTGACCACTGCCGACACCGTGCGTGTCAACGAATGCATCGCCACCTATCCCCACAGCAAAGCCGAGTGGGACGGCCATGAATATGTGCTCACCGACTCTTTCCCCACATCGCGCACCCTTATTCCGGTGAACTGGCCCTCGAAACCCGAGGTGTGGGATCAAGAGCAGTTCGACAGCTACTATCCGGCCGGCTTCGCCGATGAGTTCTGTGCTTATCTCGTGAATGCCCTCACCCGCGACAGTGCCTACTATAACGACCTGCGCAACGTGTACATCAACTATGACTTCACGCAAGAGCAGTTCGAGGCACTCAACGCTAAATATAACGTGAGCTATCCCACCGTGACCGAAACGGGCGACAAGAGCGACGCTTGGTTTACCACCGATGAGGTTGACCACTACTACTACATCACCGTGGTCGATAGCGTCACCGTCTATCGTGAGGTGGCCACCGAGGCCGAGGCTCCTGCCGGAGTGAACACCTATCCAGTGTATAAATCCTCGCCGTGGCTCTTCAGCCGCTACAGCGACGACACCGGCGGACGCATCACCACTGTGAGGCGCAACTGCATGCCTTATTGGAAAGAACTCATCGAGATGATTCCTTTCACCTCTTGGATTTACGACACCGCCAATTCGGCCTACTCGGTTACGTTCACGCGCAGCTACTCGTTGCTGCCCGAATTCCGCGTGGTCGATAAGAAAAATAAGCACGGTGTGACTACCAACAACATGGAAATCTCCCTAAATTAATTTGATTGCGACTATGAAATGGTATAAATATATTGCTGCTATGGCCTTGCTTGCGCTGGTCATGGTTTCATGTGTGGAAAAAGATCCTAAATATGGTGATTTCTCCGGCAAGGATGTGGACTTTACCTATAACGTCGACGGCGATGAATACACCCTCGACTTCTATGTGGTTTCCACCATACAGTTCACCAACACCTCGTCCAAGACTGGCTCCATCTCATGGGACTTTGGCGATGGCTCTACCTCGACCGATGCCAATCCCAAGCACAAATATGCCAAAGCGGGTCTTTATAAGGTGTCGCTCACGGTTGATGGTGCTGGAACGGCTACCTATCCGCTGCTCATCTATGACATTGCGCCGGTGCTCTCAGTGTCAGAACAAAGCGCACCCACAGTGGTTATCAACGATGTGAGCGTTTTGCTGGGCATAGAACTGCCCAACCCCGAAAACCTCATCTGCCGCTATGAGTGGTCCTTCCCCGAAGGCACCAAAACGGCCACGGGCGATGCCATCACCACATTTGAGGGTTATTCTCATGCCGATGGCACGATTGACAATCCGGGCTCGCTCACGTTCAGCAACATCGGCTCGCAGCGAATCGAGCTGAAGACGTGGTTCGACATCAATGGCGAGAACCGCCGCCTTGACGATTCTTACGTCAATGTGCAAGTAGGTTCGAGCGTTCCAGCTCCCACGCTCTATTATGCTGAGCTGGGTGGCAACATCAAGGCTTATAAGCTTGTGGACCTCTCGCAGTTGCCTGCCGGCACCAAGAACATGCCTTTCGATATGGGTGTGAATTCAGGCAACATGCCCACCCAGCTGGTATTTGCTGTGGAGCGCACGCAGACCGAAGAGGCCGTCATCGAGCAAGACAACATTTATATCCTCGACTGCGGTAAGCAATACTACTATGTGAACGACGAGAACAGCACCCTCGGCGATGGCCGCATCAAGGTCATGAGTGCTGATGGCTCGAAAACCGACGTGATGATCACCAATGTGGGCGGTCAGGCATTCAACGACCCCTTCCAAGGCGCGGCCGACGACACCTACCTCTATTACACCGATCGTAACACCGGCATTCGCCGCATCCCGCTCTCGACCCGTGGTGAGAAAGAAACCACCAATTTTAGCAGCACAACGGGCTACTTCGTGGTCAATAACCAGCTCGCTTATTATGGACAGGGCATCTCCTACGGCGCTATCCACACGGGCATCTACATCGACAAGAGTAACGTCTTCTGGTGGGGTAAAAACTACTCAGGTTACGGCATCTACCGCTTCAAAACGAGCGATATCGTCAAGGGTGGAGCCAGTGCCAGCGCCAAGATTCCCTATCCCATTGTGCTCGAAACCACGCAGCCGCGTGCTTTCACGCTCGATGAGGAGCTGGGCAACCTGTATGTGTGGATGACCAAAGGCTCAACGCCCGCAGTGGGATTCGGACACTATCCTCTGCCCGGTGCCACCGCCACCGTCACCTACGACAAATACACGCATTTCATCAACATGGATGCCGATCCCATCAATACCACCGATGCTGAGGGTGTCTACACCACTCAAATGGCAGTGGACTACAACAATCCCAACCATGTGGTATTCTTCGGTTTCCGTGCGGCTGCCAGCGAGAAGACCTACACCACCGGCCTCAAATACTATGACCCGACCGATGGAAAAGTGTATGATTTCAACGACAACAAGGACAAGATTTTGGGCGTTTGCATCAATCCACGCCTGACCAATCTGTTCTGATAATAGCATTTTTACTCCAAGCAGGGGTGTCGCCCACAACGGCTCGGCATCCCTGCTCGCATAAAACACCTAACGCAAATGAAGAAATTTCTGCTCATCATTCTTGTCGCGATTGTCACTCTCACCACAATGGCACAAGTCAAGCGCGAACACCGGGCTGTGTGGATGAGTGCCTATGTGAACGACTGGCCTGCCGGAGCCATCACCAGCTCCAATGCCCGCACCATGCAGAACGCTTGCTGCAAGATGCTCGACACCCTGCGCAACAATAACATGAACGCCGTCTACTACCACGTGCGAGCCATGTGCGACGCTATGTACAACTCAGCCTATGAGCCGTGGTCGAGCGATGTGTCGGGCACCCGTGGTGTGGCACCTCCCTTCGACCCCTTTGAGTTCTTGCTCACCGAGGCTCACAAGCGGGGCCTTGAGGTCTACGCATGGGTCAATCCCTACCGCTATTCGCCCAAAGGCAGCACTTGGGGGCAAAGTCCGCTCGACTATGTGCACACTCACCCGGAGTGGCTCATGACCACCAGCCACGAAACAGTGCTCAATCCCGGCATCCCCGAGGTGAGGCAGCGCGTAGTGGACGTGTGTCGCGATATCGTCACGAAATATGATGTAGATGGGCTGGTATTCGACGACTATTTCTACAATCAAGGAGGCAGCTCTTTCGACCTCGATTCGGTGCAATACAACGCCTATAAGAATGCGGGTGGCACTATGGAGCAAGATGACTGGCGCCGCGAGAATGTCAACCAGATGGTGAAAGACGTCAACGATATGGTGAAGTCGGTCAAGCCGTGGGTGCGTTTCGGCATCGGGCCTGCCGGCGTGGCTTGTTCTTCGCCCACGGTGGCCGCAAAATATGGAGTGGAACCCAGCCCTGGCAGCGACTGGCAGTATAATCAAATCTATAGCGACCCCATGGCGTGGGTTACGCGAGGAACCATCGACTTCATCTCGCCGCAAGTCTATTGGAACACCACCGGAAACTACGATGAAGTGACCTACTGGTGGGGGAAGATTGGCAAAAAATTCAATCGCCACGTCTACATCAGTGGCTACGCTGTCGAAACGGCTACCGATGCTTGGAGCCTCGACGAATATGTGACGCAGGTCAATGTCATGCGCGATGCCATGCTCAGCGGCGATTATGGCATGGTTTATTTCAAATACAGCACATGGCGAAACCTGAGCCAGAAAATTGACAATAAGGTGACCCAACTGCGGCACTACCTCAAGCAAAATGTCTACACCACACCTTCATTAAGCCCGGTAGTGGCTTTTCAGAAGCCCGATAGGGCCTACACCGCTGTGACCAATGTCCGCCTCGATGGCGACTCACTGCGCTGGAATCCAGATAACAACGTGCGCTACGTTGTTTATGCCATTCCCCAGTCGGTGAGTGATGCGCAGTTCAGCTGTCAGCCTCAATACATGCTCGGTGTGAGCTACAATCCTGCCTATTTCATCCCGGCGCAATACAAAACGGGTTATCGTTATGCCGTCACCATTCTCGACCGGTGGGAAAACGAGTATGCTCCCGTAATGATGGGTGCCTCTCCGGCACAAGCGCCCAAACCGGTGATTACCTCACCGGCCGATGGCAGTGAAGTGTTGCCTTTGAATGAACTGTCATGGGAAGCGTCGGGAGCCACCCAGTTCACCGTACAGGTGTTCTCCGATGCCGAAATGACTCAACTGGTGGCCAATGTGGCCATCGACAGCACCTCTTGCTCGGTGGCGGCCATTCCGGGGCTCTCTGATGGCAACTACTGGTGGCGCGTGGTGGCACGTGGTGTGAACTTGTGGGACAATGCCAGCGACGCGCGCTCATTCTCGCTCAAATCGATGGCAATCACTTCGCCGGCCAATGGCGCGACTGACGTGTCACTCACTCCCACAATGACGTGGACGAGAGTGGACGACGAGAGCATCACCTATACGCTTGAACTCTCCACAACGGCTGCCATGACTTCCGTTGTTTATAGCCAGACCACCACGCAAGCCCAATTCACCATTCCTCAGTTCCAGCTTTCGGGCGCATCTACCTACTATGCGCGGGTCACTGCTCGGCGTGGTGAGGCCACCGATGCCACTCCTGTGACGAGTTTCCGCACCCTCGATGTCGTTCCCGCCGTGCCTGTAATGCTTGTTCCCGCAACCGATGGCTCCACGCTTTATAGCACTTCGCGCATTAGCGTGAAGCCCGAGGAAGGCATTGGCTCGCTGCGCATCGAGATTAGTGCAAGCACCTCGTTCCCTGCCCGCAGCAGCTATCGGGGTGTGATTAGCGACTGGTCGTTTGCCTCGCCCGAGTTGGGCTCGCTCACCGGTGTGTCGAAACTCACGGCCGGCAGCACATATTATGTGCGGGCACGCTATGCCTATCAGACGGTGGCCACCGGCACCACGGCCCAATACACTGCCTACACACCCATCCTCACTTTCGTCTATAAAGAAGGAATTACTGGTGATGTGAATGGCGACGGCGAGGTGGATGTGAACGACGTGAACATTCTCATCAACATTATCTTGGGGCGTGATAGTGCCGATAACTATGCCGGTAGGGCCAATGTGAATGGAGTGGGCGACGTTGACGTGAGCGATGTCAACGTCCTCATCAATGCCGTTTTGGGCAAATGATGCCACAAAACGCATCTTGACAAATATTAAATATTATTCACAACTATTTTGTAAGCAATTATTTGCCCAGATGGCAAATAATTGCTTACTTTGTTGGTTGAATAACTGCGATACTAAAAAACATCATTTTATAACGAAAACCAAATCAACATGAAGAAATTTGTACTCTTTGCTGCTATGGCAGCTATGGTGTGTGGCAATCTGTTTGCCAAGACCGATGGACAAACGTATGAGGCCGTCAATGGCATCAACATGGCCAACGTGTGGATTCTCGACCGCGTGCACAGTGGCGATGATTGGTCGCGCTTGGATGCCTGCAACACTCGCGCGCGCACAGGTGTCTTGGCCGGCGATGTGGTGTACATTTCTCGCAGCGAGGCCAAAGCCATTATCCAAAATGGTGACACGCTGGGCAGTGCATCAGTTATCTACCGTTTCGACGCTAAGACGGGTGCTCAACTCCCCGACTTGGATGTGACCCTCGATGGTTCTCCCTATATGGTTTTCTTGGGTGTGAACAGCATCGGTGTGGACAATTTTGGCCATCTTTGGATTGCTCCTTACACCAGCGAAACGGCAGCCACCATTCCTTTCTATTCACTCGACCCCGAAACGGGTGCTTTGACCAAGCTGGCTACGCTGGAAAAAACCGTGGTGAAACGCACCGACTACTACGACGTGATGGGCGACATCACGCTGAAGGAGGCCGGCTGCCGCATCATGACTGCTGCTGCCGTTGAGAGCGGCATCGTGTATCGCTGGAGCGTGGAAAAAGGCGATACTTGGGACGATGTGGAAGGCGGTTTCGAAGGTGACACCTATCTGGACATCACCGACTTCTATCCCGAAAGCATCACCATGTGGTCTTATGGCCCCACCGTGAAGATGTGCTACGACCCCGAAGCCGACGATCCCTATGCAGGCGAACTGTTCTATGTGGACGGATTCCAGTCGCAACCCATTCTGTACAGCACCGATGGCTCTATGATTGACAACTTTGAAGGTGTTGACCCCGAATTATATCAATATGAGGTGGGTGCTAACGGCTGCGCCGAGTTCACGCTGAATGGCCGCAATTTCCTCGTTTACACAGTGGCTCAATATTCAGGCTACGATGTGAAAACTGAGCACAACCGCTACTGTCAGGCCAACATCTGCGAGCTGGGCGAAGGTCAGGAGATTGAAACCATGCAAAAATATTGGACAGTGCCTGCCAATGGTCTGGGTGAAGTGTCCGACGGCGGTAACCGTGTGCACTGCTTCAACGTGCAGTATGCCACCGAAGATGGCGAAGAAGTGGTTTACCTCTTCGACTTCAAGTGCTACAATGGCATGGGTGTCTACAAAATCGGCAAGAACGTGCAAGGTAACAATCCTAACCCCTACAAGACGGGCGACGTGAACGGCGACGGCGAGGTGGATGTGAACGACGTGAACATCCTCATCAACCTCGTGCTGGGCAAAGATGATGCCAGCAAATATGAGGGTCGTGCCAACGTGGACGGCGCAGGCGATGTGGACGTGGCCGACGTGAACACGCTCATCAACCTCGTGCTGGGTAAGAACTAATCACTCCCGCAAACCGAGAGCGATATAACTCCTAAATCAAGCGCGAATTAACGCAATCCCTGTTGAATGGTCGCGTTAATTCGCGCTTCTTCAATTTCCTTCTGAAATCTTATCCTTTTCTCACAAAAACTATCATCTCACCCATGAAGAAAAATATACTCACTTCCATCATGGCTCTCATGGCTTGTGCCTGCGCGTGGGCATTGACCACCGACGGGCAAGCCTATGAGCCTGTGAATGGCATCAAGATCGCCAACCAGTGGATTTTCGACCGCGTGCACAGCGGCACGAGCTACACGACCAGTGCCATCTGCAACCAGCGTGCCCTCACGGCCACCATGGCCGACGGGGTAGTGTATGTGGCTCGCAGCGAAGAAAAAACGGTTGTCATGGGCACCGACACCATTTCGCAATCGGTGATTCATCGTTTCAATGCGGCCGACGGCACCGCTTTGCCCGACCTCGATCTCACGCTCAACGGCGCTCCTTATGGCACTTTCTTGGGTGTGACCAGTATCGGTAAGGACAACTTTGGCCACATCTGGGTCGCTCCTATGACCAGCAACGTTTCCACCAAAATTCCGGTGTATATGGTCAATACCCAAACCGGTGAACTGACGCTGATCACCCACATGGACAAAGCAGAGGCTCCGCAGCGCACCGACTACCTCGACATCGTGGGCGACATCACGCTTGAAAAGGCCGAATGCACTATGATGACGGTGGCTGGCTCCACGGCCGACCCCGGTTTCCCCACCGTGTATTGCTGGCGTGCCGACAAGGGTGCCGCTCCCGATGAGTGGGAAGGTGGCTTTGAGGGCGATGCCTACATTGATTTCACCGACTTCTACCCTGAAACTAAAACGGGATTCAGTCTTGCTCCGGTCATCAAAATCGTGTTGGGAGAAGATGAAGATAGCCGCTATTCGGGTGAATTGTTCTACATCGATTGCTTCGATGGCGCTCCGGTGCTGTATAGCAAAGATGGCTCGCTCATCGACTCTTTTGAAAGCGTGGAGTGGGATTTGCGCCCGCAAAACCAGCCCAATGGCTGCGCCGAGTTTGCCCTCGACGGTCGCAACTTCCTCGTTTACACCATTGCCGATATGAATGGTGAAGGACATGGCTGCCAAGCCAACATTTGCGAGTTGGGCGAAGGCATGGCCTTTGAGGGAATGACCAAGTATTGGCAGGTGCCTGCCGATAGCCTCGGTAAAGTGAACGACAGCGGTCTGCGTGTGCATTGTTTCGCCACCGAAACCGGCATCGAAAACGGCGAAGAGGTGGTGACACTCCTCACCTTTAAGGCCTATAACGGTATGGCCGTCTACAAGATTGGCAAAAACGTGCAAGGTAACGACAATCCCGGCTACAAGCAGGGCGACGTGAACGGCGACGGCGAAGTGGATGTGAACGACGTGAACATCCTCATCAACATCGTGCTCGGTAAGGACGATGCCGCCAAGTATGAAGGTCGTGCCAACGTGGACGGCGCAGGCGATGTGGACGTCACCGATGCGAACACGCTCATCAACCTCGTTTTGGGCAAATGACACTTTTGTGGCGACGCAAATGATATGTGAAAGTTTTTTCTGCAACTCAAACTTCTATTAAGATGAAAAAAATACTATTTGTCTTCTTTGTCTTCGCGGCCATACTCTCGGTTTCGGCACGCGACCAGTGGACGCTTAACGACAAGGCCTACGAGGTGGATACCCTGATTTTTCCGCATCCTGTGGGACCCGGCGTGACGTTTGCCAAATTTGACCTTCCTGCCTTTCCGCTCAAAGTGAGCGTGATGGAGATGGATCTCACGAATCCCTACATTCAGATGCAGACTTGGCTGGGCGGTGAACGCTCGGTGGGCGCTGAAACTCCCGTCAATGCGGTGAACCGCTTCAAGAACGCGGGCTACGAGGTGGTGGGTGCCACCAATGGCGATTTCTACCGCACCTCGCCCAGCGACCAAGTGGGTGTTCCCACCTCAGGACAAATCACCCGCGGACAAGTGATGGTGGCTCCCACCAGCCGTGCCAGTTTTGTGTTGAGTGAAGACCGCAAGCCCTATGTGGATCGTGTGGACTTCGCGGCTTCTTACACTCACGCGGGCGCAACAACGGCGATTGGCAAAATGAACAACCCCGAAAATACGGGTGCCAACCGCACTTGCCTGTTCACGCGTGCCTATGGGCCGAGCACCTACACTTGCGCAACGGGCAAACTGGTGCTGCTGGCTCCTAAGTCCGAGCCATTCGCTTGGAAGTTTAATGGCACCGAATCTTGCGTGGTAGAGCAGGTGATTGATGCCGATGGCAAAGCGATGACCATCCCCGACGGCAAGGCATTCTTATGGATGCAAGGCAGCCATGTGGATAAAGCCACGGCTATGCAAGTGGGCGATGAAGTGACCATCACGTTCAAAACCACCTTGCGTGCCCAGCCCGGCGATGACATTGCCATGAAGGAAATGGTGGGCGGCAGCAACCACATCATTATGCGCAATGGCATTTATGAAGAAGCGTGGGATGAGCGTCATCCTCGCACTTGCATCGGTTTCAGCGCCGACAGCACAAAGGTTTTCTTTGTAGTGATTGACGGACGCAGCACCGAATCGTTGGGCGTGACCACCAAAGAAGCTGTGGGCATTTTCACGGCCATTGGCGCGGCTAATGCTGTGAACCTCGATGGTGGTGGCTCGTCGTGCATGGTCGTCAACGATGAAGTGGTCAATCGTCCCAGCGATGGCTCGGTGCGCTCGGTGGGCAATGGCTTGGTGCTCTATAGCACGGCTCCTGCCGACGATGCCATAGGCATGCTCAACTTCGAACCGCGATGCTATAATATCTCGGCCAGCGCACAGTTGCGCTTCGCCGTGTGGGGCTATAACCAATATGGTGTGCTCAAAACGCGCAATCAGCCCAACTGCATATTCTCTTGCGACCCACAGGTGGGTTCTTTTGATGCCGACGGCAACTTCCGTGCGGCGGCTTCTCCCATTTCGGGAAAAATTTATGCCGAATACAATGGCATCTGCACCGAGCAGCAAGTCAATGTGGTGGTGGCCGAGCGGCATTTGCGTGCCGATAGTGTGGTCATCGACCAAAATCACCCCTACACCATAGAGGTGCTGGGCGTGAGTGGCTACAACAGCGACTTGGTGGATCCCACCACCATTCACTGGACGGTGACCGAGCCACAAGTGGTGGCTATCGACGAAAATTGTCGCCTCACGGCACTGGCCAATGGCCGCTCTTGGGTCATAGGCACGGCCGAAGGCTTTGTCGACACCTTGCTCGTGCGCGTGGAAAATGCCCCCGGCGTATCGGCTCCGCTCGAATCGCCCATTGACCTTGACACTTGGGCCGTCACGCAAAGCGGTGGCAAAAACCGCACCGTCAGCTTGCAGGACGACCGCACCATAAAAATAGATTTTACGGGGTCGTCGTCGCGTAATCCCTATTTGAGATTGAGCAAACGCGTGACTTTGTGGGGCATTCCTGAAGCTTTGCGGGTCAACCTCATTGCCGGTGAGCTACCGGTGAACAAGGTCACCTTTTCCACTCTTCTCACCGAGGGGGCGCAGCACATCACGGCCATTGACCTCACCGACGACATGAAGCAAGGTGACACCTATGTGGTGGATTTGCGCACTGCCGACTGGTGCGACGCGACCAACCTTGCCAATTACCCTTTGCAGCTGGTGTATGTGCAGCTGGGCATGGAATCGCCCACAACGGGCACTGAATATTCAGTGGCACTTAATATGGAATTGCTCTATGATGCTGCCGGAGGCAATTCCTGCGATGTGAATGGCGATGGCGTGGTGGACGTGGTGGATGTGAATGAAGTCATTAATTGCGTCTTGGGCAAGAAAACGCTGGCCACAGCCGACGTGAATGGCGACAAATCGGTGGATGTGGTCGATGTGAATGCGGTCATCAACTCTGTTTTAGGCAAATAGTCATTTGCCTGCCGCGGGCTGTTAGTGGCCAATTCCTTATACCGAGAAGGACGTGCTTGACCGTGCCGGTTGGGCATGTCCTCTCGTTTTTTTGCGCAAAAATGACTGTTGCCAGAAGCTCTGTGTCAAAAGTTTTGCTTATTTTTGCATCGGCAATCACAAGATGGCCAGTCAAAGATAATCAAGAGAATGAAGCGACGCATAAAAATTGTATGGTGGATTGCGGCCTTGATGTGGCTGCTCACCGCCACGTCGTGTGTGAACTATAATCGCCTCATCTTTGATGACGACGCTTGGAGTGCCGGAGCCTTTGACGATGATGACCGCTCGCTCATCAATGGTGAGCTTGAAGCCGACGACTGGGACCGGTGAAGTGTTCTATTTTTCATTTTATTTAGTTCTAAATTTCGTGTAGATAAAGGGTGATTAAAGCGAATTTACTACATTTGCACGCTTTTAATCAACTACGCTATGCGAATTCAACTCATTATAGGTGCTATCTTGCTGACTACGAGTGCTGTTGCGCAAAATGTTGTGACCCTCGACTCGTGCCGCCACATGGCTTTGCGCAATAATAAAGAACTGCGCCGCGCCGAAACCGACATACTTGCCGCGCAATATCAGCGCAAAGAAGCCGCTGCGGCCTATTTGCCTAATGTGGATTTCCAAGCCACCTATCTATACAATCAAAAGAAACTGTCGCTCATTGAGAGTGATGCCTTGCTGCCGGTCAAGTCATTCAATTTGGCCTCGCAGTCCTATGAATTTAATGTAGTGACCAATCCCATGACGGGAGAGCCCATTATGGCTAACGGACAAGCCGTTCCCCGGCAAGTGGCTTTGTTGCCCAAGAGTGCGATGACCTACAACATCCACAACGTGGCTGCCGGCGCACTCACGGTGACGCAACCCATCTACATGGGCGGCAAGATCAAGGCGATGAACGAAATCACACGCTATGCCGAAGAATTGGCCACCTCCATGCGCGACAACAAAGCGCAAGACTTGGTAGTGAATGTGGATGCCGCCTATTGGCAGGTGGTGTCGCTCAAAGCCAAGCAACGGCTGGTGCAAAGCTACGTGCAGCTGGTGGAGTCGCTCCATGACGATGTGCAGAAAATGCTGCGTGAGGGTGTGGCTACCAAAGCCAGCCTACTCACGGTGGACGTGAAACTCAATGAAGCACAGGTCGACCTCACCAAAGTGGACAATGGACTGGCTCTTGCCCGAATGCTGCTAGCGCAAACCTGTGGCTTGCCGGTAAACACCGTGATGACGCTTGCCGATGAAGATGCCACCCAAGTGGATGTACTGGCTACCCTGTCGCCCACTACGATGGACATGGATGAAGTGTATGCCCGCCGCAACGATGTGCGTGCCCTTGAACTGGCCACACACATCTATGACCAGCAAGTGAAGGTGGCACGCAGCGAGATGCTTCCCCAAGTGGCGGCTGTGGGGGCTTACCATGTGACCAATCCTAATAGCTATGATGGCTTTAAGAACCGATTTGGAGCGGCTTTCAGCGTGGGTGCCATGGTGAAAGTGCCCCTGTGGCATGGCGGCGCCCTCTCGGCAAAAGTGAAACATGCGCAGGCCGAGGCCATCGCCCGTCAACTCGATTTGGACGATGCCAAAGATAAGATTGAATTGCAAGTGAGCCAAGCCAACTATCGCTATCAGGAGGCCATCAAGACACACAACATGACGGTGGCCAACTTGGCCAAGGCCGACGAAAACCTGCGTGTGGCACAGGTGGCTTTTGCCGAGGGATTTGCCACTACCGATGACGTGATGACCGCGCAAACGGCATGGCTCAAAGCCAACAGCGAGAAAATCGACGCAGAAATCGACGTGCGCCTCTGCCAAGTGTATTTGAGCAAGGTGACCGGCACTTTGCAAGTGACCCATTAAAGCGGGCAACCATTAAAAAACATTCCATTCTCATCTGATTAAAACATTCACAAAAGATATGGACAACAATCAACAGCGAACCATCGTTCGCAAAAAGGACAAGGCCCTCTTGGCGGCCATAGGTGTTTTTACCGTGGTGATGGCAGTGATTGCCATTCTGGGTTTGGTATTGATACATCCGCCCAAAGAAACCACGCAAGGTCAAGCTGACTGCGAAACCGTGCGCATATCGGGCAAATTGCCCGGACGCATAGAGCGCATCTATGTGGAAGAAGGGCAATGGGTGCATAAAGGCGACACGCTGGCAAAAGTGTATTCTTCGACGGCCGATGCCAAGCTCTATCAGGCGCAAGCTATGGCCGAAGCAGCCAGCCAACAAACCGCGAAAGTGGATCGTGGCACCCGTGAAGAACTGAAAAAAAGTGCCTATAACGTGTGGCAACAGGCCATCGCCGCCCAAACAATAGCCCAAAAAACCTACCAACGCATGCAAAACCTCTTTGAGCAAGGCGTGATCACCGAGCAAAAGCGCGATGAGGCTAAAGCAGCGGCCGATGCCGCCACGGCGCAGGTGAAAGCGGCTAAATCGCAATATGACATGGCCGTGAACGGCGCACAACAGGAAGACAAGGCCGCCAGCCGCAGTATGGCCAACGCCGCGCAAGGATCGGTGATGGAAGTGAAATCGCTGCTGGAAGACCAGTATCTGCTGGCTCCATGCGATGGCGAAGTGAGCGAGATTTATCCGCAAGAAGGCGAGCTGATAGCAATGGGCGCCCCTGTGATGAGCATCGCGCAGCTTGACCAGATGTGGGTGTCGTTCAGCGTGCGCGAGGAGTTGCTGGCCGATATGCCCATGGGCAAAGAGATTGAGGTGGTCATCCCCGCCCTCAAGAATCTTGAAACCAAAATGCACATCTATTATGTGCGCGACATGGGCACCTATGCCGTGTGGCAGGCCACCAAGGCCTATGGTCAATATGACGCCAAAACCTTTGAGGTGAAGGCTCGCCCCGATGGCAAGATAGAGAACTTCCGCCCGGGCATGAGTGTGATTTTGAAGTGACTTGTCCTTTTTTTGATGCAAGGAGATGGATGTGCGACTATTTTTTAATGAGGCGATGAAGCGCGGGTTTGTGCAGCTCGTGCGCCGCCCCGTGTTCTATATCATCATGATAGTCGCTCCACTGCTATGCTCGTTCTTCATGCTCGACCTAATGCGTCAGGGTGTGGTGCAGCGAGTGCCCGTGGGCATTGTGGACCTTGACGGCAGCTCGATTTCGCGCAGCATTGAACGCAACTTGGGCGCGATGCAGAATGTGTCGATCACTCACCATTATCGTGGTTACCAAGAAGCCATTAGTGCCGTGCAGCGCGATGAGGTGCTGGGATTCATCTATCTGCCGGCTGGTCTTGAACACAAGGCTCTTTCCGGGCAAGACCCCACCGTGAGCTACTATATTAATTATGCCTATTTCACTCCGGCATCAACGCAATACAAGGGTTTCAAGACTATCACACTGCTGGCCAACGGAGCCATTGCCAAGACTACGCTCGAAGCCACCGGCTTGTTGACGGAGGGCGGCGTGAGCGCCATGTTGCAGCCCATACTCACGCGTGTGCACGGCCTAAACAATCCGTGGACCAACTACAGTTTTTATCTGAACCTGTCGTTTGTCCCGTGCTTGCTGGCGTTGTTCATCTTGCTGATGACTTCATTCTCGATAGGCACCGAGCTCAAATATGGAACTTGCCGCGAGTGGATTGCGAGTGCCGGTGGCAGCATTGAGTTTGCCGTGGCCGGCAAACTGTTCCCTCAAACGCTCATCTTCACCAGCACCGGCTGGATGATTCAGTTGCTGATGTTCAGAGTGTATGGCTTGCCGCTCAATGGCAACGTGTGGAACATGATAGTGGCCATGCCCTTGCTGGTGCTGGCCTGCCAAGCCTTTGCGCTGACGATGATGTGCATCACGCCTAACTTTCGCTATGGCACCACGCTGAGCACATTGCTGGGAGTGATGTCGTTTTCGTTCTGCGGTTTTTCGTTGCCTTCCGACTCAATGTATGCTTGGGTGCACGCTTTGGGCAACGTGATGCCGGTGCGCTATTACTTCTTGCTGAGCATCGACCAAGCCCTGAATGGAATTCCGTTGTATTACTCACGTTACTACTATGCCGCACTGGTGGCTTTCACACTGCTGCCGTGGTGCCTGCTGTGGCGGCTCAAGCGCGAGTGCATTAATCCCGTGTATGTGCCATGAGTAACCGTCGGTTTGACAATAGGGTGTGGCGGTGGCTCGCCAGCGTGTATGAAGTGTGCCGCCGAGAATTCTCGCTCGTGTTTCACGACGAGGGTGTGATTATTTTCTTTTTGGTGCTGTGTGCCGTCTATCCGGTGATGTATTCGCTGGTATATAACACAGAGGTGGCCCGCGATGTGCCGGTGGTGGTGGTGGATGACGACCGCTCGGCCTCGACGCGCGAGTTTGCACGTGCCCTCGATGCCACTTCCGAGCTGTGTGTGACGCACTATGTGGCCAATATGGGCGAGGCTCGCCGCCTGATGAATGAGCATGCGTGCTGCGCTGTGTTGCACTTCCCTGCCGGGTATGACCGCGACCTCATGCGTGGTGAGCAGGCCACCGTTGAGGTGTTTTGCGATATGGGACTGGTGCTGCGCTACAAGCAGGTGCTCACCGCTGTTACGGGCGTGCAGCAAGACTTCAACACCCGGATTCAGAAAGAAATGCTGAGTGTCGTGCCGTTGTCGATGCCGCAAAACACGATCTCTAACGAGCAAGTGGCTCTGGGCAACACGGCAATGGGTTTGGCATCGGCAGTGCTTCCGGCTATTCTCGTGCTGGTGCTGCAGCAAAGCATGTTGCTGGGCATCTGCATGCTGCATGGCGGCAGCCGTGAGCGCAGGTTGGTCAACCGTGGCAACGACCCTCTTGAAGTGCCGGCCGGCGTGATTGCCTCGATTTTGGGCAAATCGCTGTGCTACCTCATGATTTATATCGTGCCCACGGTGTATGTGCTGCATTTTGTGCCCATATTTTTCGACTTTCCACAAAACGGACGCTTGCTGCATGTGCTGCTGCTTTCGTTCCCGTTCCTGCTGGCCACTTCGTTTATGGGGCAAGCTCTCAAAGTGTTTGTCAACGACCGTGAATCGACGTTCATTGCCATCGTGTTTACCTCGGTCGTCTTCGTGTTTCTCTCCGGCATTTCTTGGCCTCGCTACGCCATGAGTGCCTTGTGGCTTGCCGTAGGCAACGTCGTGCCCTCTACATGGGCTGTGGAAGCTTACATCGCCATCCAGTCGAACGGTGCCACACTCGCCCAGCAAAGCCACGCCTACCTGATGCTGTGGGTTTTGTGCGGAGTGATGTTTGTCTTTGCCTACTTGGTGGAGCGTTTTTTGTGCCGCCGCCGCTACCGGCGCATGCGCCATTATGCCAAGCGTGATGCGCAGGCCCTGCTGCGTGAGGAGTATCGTCACCAAGCCGTCGATATCACCGAAGACCGGCCGCTTGACACGCCGTGAAGAAGATGGGTTGTTGCCAGTGCGCGACGCATGGCGGCTGCAAGTGGATGGTTGTGTGCGAAATGAAGTGTACTTTTTCATGATAATTATTTTTTAAGGATTAAAAACGCTGCAAAATTAGTGCATTGGGGCTGCGTGCGCTACCCCGTCTTATTGTGTCTGTTAAAACGGATAAAGGGTTGGCTTTCAAATGGCTAACCCTTTATTTGTAATTGGAGAAAAATTATTAAAATGCTCTTAACCAGCATGTTGAAGCCCAAATTTTCGGGGTAATCAAATAAATGACTACAAGGGCAAACGTTCAAGGCATTCATGAGGTTGCATCCACAGCAGTTGCGCGTCGCGGCGAAACCATGTGAGCTGTTTTTTTGCGTAAACCCGCGTGTTTTTCTTGATGCGTTCGATGGCTGTTGGCATGTCCATCGTTCCATCGAAGACGGCATACATTTCTTTCAGTCCCACGGTGTTGAGCGAATTGAGGGTGCGCAGTGGATAGGTGCGCCGTGCCTCTTCTTCCAGTCCGGCCTGCATCATGGCATCCACACGGCTATTGATGCGGTGAAACAAAAGCGGTCGTTCCAGCGTGAGGCCCACTTTCACCACCTTGAAAGGCCGTTCTTTGCGTTGGCCGGTGCGCATCGAGGAGAATGGCTTGCCGGTGGCGCGGCACATCTCTACGGCATGCTTCACGCGGTGCACATTGCGGCGATCCACCGTGGCAAAATAGGCGGGATCGAGTCGCTCCAGCTCTTGTAGCAGACACGCGAGTCCTTGTGTGACCAGCTGGGCATCGACGGCTGTTCGCACTTCGGGGGGCACGCTGGGCATGTCGTCGATGCCATTGCACACAGCATCCACATACATCATAGACCCTCCGCACAGCACTGCATAGTCGCTCTCTTGCCACAACGAGGGCAGCAGCGCCATCACGTCTTGCTCGAATTGCCAAGCGTTATAACTCTCGTTGAGGGCTTTGAAGCCCACCAAATGATGGGGCACAAGGGCGAGCTGCCGGGCGGTGGGAGCCGCGGTGGCAATGGGAATGTCGCGATAGATTTGGCGTGAGTCGGCACTGATGATGTGGCACTGCAGCCGCTGCGCCACCTCGATGGCCACTTGGGTTTTTCCCACGCCCGTGGGGCCGGTGATGACAATGAGGGTTTTTTCCATTAGATTTGACAAAAATAGTGAAAAAGCGGCTTACTTTCACCATTTTTAGTGTGGAATGATTAATTTTGCTTCGCAAACAGAAAAAACAAGTTGAAGAGCGATGGAAATGACGGCAAAAAAATATGATTTTGACCGCGTGGTGCGCATGGTGCTCACACTCCTCACGGTGGTGATTGCCATTGTGGTGGTCGATTATCTCACTCCGGTGCTGCTGCCCTTTGTGGTGGGCTTTATCCTTGCCTATATGCTGAATCCCTTTGTGGACTGGCTGCAACGCGTCACCCGCATAGGCAACCGCGCCCTTGTGGTGGTGCTGGCCCTGCTCATTGTGGCGGCCACGCTTTGGTTGGCGGGATGGCTCATCATCCCTTATGTGATTGATGAGTTTGTGAGCATGGGCAAGATGCTCACCACCTATGCCAAGGCCTCGTTCAAGGTGCCCTACATCCCGCAGGAAGTGCATGAATTCATCAGGCGTTATCTCGACATTGAACAGTTCAGCACACTGCTCACCAAAGAACAATGGATGAAAATCGTGAACCAAGTGGCCACGGGCACATGGAGCTTCGTGGGTGGCACGATGAGTGTGATTCTGAATGTGGTTTCGTGGCTCATTGTGTTGCTCTACATGTTTTTTGTGCTGATTGACTTCGACAAAATCGCTCGTGGTTTCAAGAGTGCCATTCCCAAGCGTTATCGCCGCGTGGCCTTCACCATCATTGCCGATGTGGAAGACACCATGAGCCGCTACTTCCGCGGGCAGGCACTTGTGTCGTTCTTTGTGGGCGTGATATTCGCCATTGAGTTCTATATCATAGGGCTGCCTATGGCCATCTTGTTTGGGCTCTCGATAGGCGTGCTCAACATGATTCCCTACTTGCAGCTCATCTCCATTCCGGTGGCCGCGTTTCTGTGCCTTGTGGCTTCGGTGGCCACGGGCGGCAGTTTCTGGGTGCTTTTCGCGTGGACGATAGCGGCCTATTGCATTTGCCAGCTCATACAAGACTTGGTGCTCATTCCCAGCATCATGAAGCAGCAAATGGGGCTGAACCCGGCCATCATTTTCCTTGCCCTCTCCATTTGGGCCTATGTGCTGGGGCTGATAGGCTTGCTCATCGCCTTGCCGCTCACCACACTCATCATCAGCTACTACTGCGAATATGTGCTGCACGAGCCTAACCCGCTGCACAACCATCCGCACAAAACCAAAAAGAAAAGAAAGCCGGCCTCAAAACGGAGCGGGACTGCTCACGACGAGGCGCTTGCCGGTGAAGGGGTGCGTGAAGCATAATTGCTCGGCATGCAGCATGAGCCTGCCGGCGGCCCGCCCATAAAGCATGTCGCCCACGATGGCCACACCCAAGCCCGAGGGATGCGAAGCGTGCACGCGCAGCTGATGGGTGCGCCCGGTGAGCGGATAAAAGGCCACGCGCGTGGTGCCGCCGTTTCGCTCCAGCACCTCAAAGCGTGTGATGGCCGCTTTGCCATGCACGGTGTCCACCATTTGCCGCGGACGGTCGTCGGGGTTGGGACGCAGGGGCAGCTCAATGATTCCCTCGCTCGCCGCCACGGTGCCGTCGAGCAAAGCCACATAGCGTTTGCTCACTTGCCGCTGCTCAAACAAGGCCTGCAACGCCTTGTGCGCCTCTCTGTTTTTTGCCAGCACTACCACCCCCGAAGTTTCTTGGTCGAGGCGGTGTACCACCACGGGGCCGCTCACGCCCTGCATGCGCGCCCGGTAGCGTGTTTCGAGCGATTGGGTGATTAGTTTGCCGGGCTGGGTGAGCATGCCGGCCGGCTTGTTCACCACGCTCAGCCACTCGTCATCATATAGGACATCGAGCGGCTGCTCGGCCGGGGCTTGCGCCAAAGGATTCTCCTCCACATCGAGGCCACGCATCATCCACGGCAAGATGGGCAGACACTTGCTGCGGCATGCGGGATAGTAGTGCCCATGATGGCGCACCTCGCCTTGTGGCGACTGTCCCCACCAAAACTCGGCCATGCACAGGGGTTTCACTCTCAGCCGGTAGGCATGCTGAAGCAGTTTGGGAGCGCAGCATTCGCCGGTGCCGGCCGGTGGCAGGGCCGGGGCGAGGAGTTGTATGAGGTCGGTTTGCTCGCCGAGGGCGTTTGTCACCACAAAGAGTCTGAAGATGCGCCGCTGCAAGGCCTCGCTGCGCCGTTTGCGCTCTTGCTTGAGCGCATGGACGCGTTGCCACAAGGCGGCTTGCCTCGCTTGTGCTTCGTCCAGCCGCTGTGCCACCCGGTGCTTGATGCGCTTCAGCTCAGCTTTTTGGAAACGGCTCTCGCGGAGCAGCTCCTCTTGCTGCAGTGGTGTGAGTGCGCCGGCGGCTCGTGCGTCGTCGCGCTGCCGCTTGCTGTGCTGCATGAGCTGCTTGAACGCCAGCACCTCCTCTTCGCCTGCTTGCTTTGCGAGGGCAAGCTGCTGCCGCATGGCCTCGCTGCCGGCTTCCCGCTCAAGCTGCTCGATTTCCCGATTGATGCCCACGATGGCGGCTTCCTCGGTGCGAAACTCGCCTTGTGGCTGCAAGAGGTCGTAGATGGGAGGCACAAAATAGGGCAAATGGTTGGTTCCCATTACGTTGCCCGAAAACGCGGCCAAAAAAGCCAAACTGCCGCTTGGCTCGCGCACCACCAGCACGCCCAACATCTTTCCCGCGTCGAGAGCGGCCCGCAACTGAGGCTGCGAGGCGATGTGTTGCGCCAACTGCCGCGCGGCAAGGCGGCACAGCGGATGGGGCACGTAGTGAAACGGCCATGTGAACCGCCGCGGCGGTTCCACCGCTTCGCTGCCGGCCAATGGATGCAAGGTGGGATCTTTTGCCATAGGGAGTACAAAGTTACGATTAAGCGAGCGAAAAGCCAAATTTATTTGGCGTTTCCGAGCGTGAGTAACTTGTGCGCAGCCAACGTTACAAATAAAATCACTACCTTTGCAGTGACGATTCAAAAAAACGTTGACGATGAAAAAGAAAATCATCCTCTTGGCGGCCTGTGTGGTCGTGTGCCTTGCGTCATGGCTCGGTTCTTATTTCTTGGTGGGAGCAAGCGTCAGTGGCGTGGTGCATCTGCGTGCCGGCAGCGACTTGAACACACTGTGCGACAGCCTCGGCACGGTGGATGCCACGCTGGCACGACGGGTGACCACCCTCATGCGGCTCACCGGCGGCGATGTGAGCCACCGGCAAGGCGCGTTCAAGATCGCTAAAGGGCAATCGGCCTTCGCTGTGATGCGCCACCTGCGCAGCGGTGCCGCGGATGGCGTGCGCTTCACCTTTAATAATGTGCGCACCACCGGTGAGTGGGCCGCGCGATGGGGCGCGAAATTCATGGCCGGTGAAGAGGCGATGAAACAGGCGCTGGCCGACGAGCGGCTGTGCGACAGCCTCGGATTCACCCCGCAGAGCATAGCGGCGATGCTGCTGCCCGACAGCTACGAATTTTACTGGGACATCACCCCAGCCGAGATGCTGGGTAAAATGAAAGGCTATTACGACCAGTTTTGGAATGAAAACCGGCGTGGCGCGGCGCAAGCGTTGGGACTGACCCCTGTGGACGTGTCGATTATCGCTTCGATAGTGGAAGAGGAAACCGCCAAGACCGACGAGCGCGGCAAAGTGGCGCGCCTCTACCTGAACCGGCTTGCCGCCGGCATGCCTTTGCAGGCCGACCCCACAGTGAAGTTTGCCTTAGGCGATTTTTCCATCAAGCGCCTCACGGCGGCGATGACGCGTACCGAGTCGGCCTACAACACCTATCGCCGCACCGGTTTGCCTCCCGGCCCCATTCGCCTGCCCGAGAAAGCCACCCTCGATGCCGTGCTGAAAGCACCGCAACACAACTATCTGTATATGTGCGCTAAAGAAGACTTTTCGGGTTATCACAACTTTGCGGTGGACTATGCGTCGCATCAGGTGAACGCGCGGCGCTATCAGGCCGCGCTCGATGCCCGGAACATTCATTGACGTGCTCGCGCCATCCTTACCCAAAAGGGTCGTTTCCTATGGCATTTGGCAAATAATTTGAATTTTTCTTGCATCGCAAAAAAAGAAATCGTAACTTTGTGGCGCATATATGCTAAATTTCTTTAACGGTAACCAAATATTTATTCATTAAAATCAACGCTTATGAAAAAGATTTTACTTTCTTTGGCAGCTGCGGTACTCACGCTGACCGCCGGCGCAAACGTTTTGGCTAACACGATCGATGCCGATTTTGTAAAGGCCAACAACATCAAAGAGGCTACGCCCGAAATGGTTAAGAGTGTTATTATGAAGGATGCAAGCGCCATGCGTGCAAAGAAGAACCTCACCCTGCCGGTGACCAAAGCTTCTGACCTCGAGGGTGCTTACACTTGGAGCTACAAAATGTCGACCACTCGTGCTGAGGATCCCAGCACCCTCACCACTACCGACTATACCGCTACTGTTCAAATCAGTGACGCTGACGATGAGGCAGGAACCGTGAAGATTACAGGTATGTTCGATGCCACCATAACCGGTAAGCTCGACCTGACCACCTATCAGCTTCCCACATTCACCCTGACCGATCAGGACACTGTGGCTTACGCAACGGTGAACTACAACAACGCAAGCCTGTCATGCTGGTGCGTGATTAAAGGCTTGTTCTACTATTCAGGTGACGACAACAACGATGCCGGCTGGTACTTCACCGATCCCGTTGCTTTTGTGCAGAACGACGGATCTATCCTGTGGGCTACCAACGTGTATCTGGTTCGCCAAATTGCCAAGACCGCTACCGGCGACATCGAGGGCTATACGCTGAACCCGCTGTGGGTGCCCGGAAGCACGATGACCGACCTGAAGCTCGACGAGGGCAAGCAAGCGGGTGCCATGACTTACTACTATGAAACGGCTAAGATGAATCTGTCGTTCCCCGTGATTCTCTCGGAAGATGAGAACTATGTGGTTTCGGTAGAGAATTTTGCCGGTCTTGCCGAGAATCCCGTTAAGATCACTCTCGCCGAGGATAAGACTTGGAAGGCCGATCCCGTGCTTCTCTTCACTAATAATGGCAACAACTTTGTGCTTTATGCCCTCGATGGCAACAACTTGGTGGACGTGACCGGCACCGGCGACGAGACCAAGCTCGTTTCGGACCTCGACTGGACCGGCTATGACACCACCACGAACTACTGGATTGGCCAACGTGGCGCATTCACCATCACCGGTGACTTCGTGTTCCCCGGAACTGTGGCTGTGAAGGATGTGAACGTGGACAAGGCTGTGAAGAGCGTGAAGTATGTGAGCCTGATGGGTCAGGTGAGCAGCACTCCGTTTGACGGCGTGAACATCGTGGTGAGCACCTATGAGGATGGCACGTCGAACGCTGTGAAAGTGATGAAATAAGAGAGAAACCATCTTTAAGACACTCCGGAAATCGCGCATCTCGAGCACAACGCATGTGAGATGCCGGTGAAATGAAAAGGTGAGTGCATCCCCATTGCGGGCGGTGCGCTCACTTGCTGTGTGAGGGTGGGGTGGCGCAAGCACGCGGGCAGCGGGTTGCATGGTAGAGAAAAAATGTGTAACTTTGCGCTTTTGAAACCAAGAGCCAAAGAGCCGATGAAAGAAACCAAGAGCGTGTATAGGCGAGGGGCCGACTATGGGGTGCCCATGGGCGTGTATATGAGCGTGATGAGCGTTAGCTCGCTCTATAACGACCGTGTGCCCATGCTGGCTCTCGTGGTGCTGGTCATGCTGGTGGGCTGGCCGGTGATGATTTGTCGCTACCAGCGTCGCTACAAGGCCGAGGAAAGCCAAGCCGAATATGCTGCGCTGTGGATGGCCGGCATCTTGATGGTGATTTATGGCGCACTCATCACGGGACTGGTGACGTGGGCCGTGCTGCAATGGGGCCGCCCGGGTTTCATCTATGAGCAGATGCAGGCAGTGGTCACCACCTATAACTCGATGCCCTCGCTGCAAGGAAGCGAGCTTACGCACGCCTTGCAGCAGATGCTCGATGCGGGACAGGTGCCCTCGACCATCGAGATGGTGATGAGCATGTTTTGGTTTGTGTCGTTTGCGGGTAGTGTGGTGAGTGCCATCACGGCTGTTTTTGCAGGCGGAGCGAGGCACAAAGGTTTCTGAATGAAAGAACGTTGAAATAATATTAGATAACGCAATTTAATGGATATATCAGTTGTTGTCCCCCTCTATAACGAAGCCGAATCGCTGCCCGAGCTGGTGGCGTGGATAGAGCGCGTGATGAAAGAAAATAGATTCACCTATGAGATTCTGATGGTGAACGACGGCAGCACCGACGACTCGTGGCAGGTGATCACACGCCTGCATGAGCAAAACCCATGCGTGAAGGGCGTGTGTTTCAGGCGCAACTACGGCAAATCGCCCGCGCTCAACACCGGTTTTGCCCGCACGCAAGGCGATGTGGTGATCACGATGGATGCCGACTTGCAAGACAGTCCCGACGAGATTCCCGAATTGTATCGCATGATAAAAGAAGAGGGCTATGACCTCGTGAGCGGCTGGAAGAAAAAACGCTACGATCCGCTCTCGAAAACGCTGCCCACCAAGCTGTTTAACGCCACGGCGCGCCGCGTGAGCGGCATCAGCAATCTGCACGACTTTAATTGCGGCCTCAAGGCCTATCGCAGCGAGGTGGTGAAGCACATTGAGGTGTATGGCGACATGCATCGCTATGTGCCCTACTTGGCCAAGATAGCCGGATTCGACAAGATAGGCGAGAAGGTGGTGCACCACCGCGCCCGCAAATATGGGGTGTCGAAGTTTGGGCTGGACCGGTTTGTGAACGGCTACCTCGACCTGCTCACGCTGTGGTTTCAGGCCAAATTCGGCGTGAAACCCATGCATTTCTTTGGCTTGCTGGGCAGCCTGATGTTTTTCATCGGTTTTGTGGCTGTGATTGTGGTGGGCGCGCACAAGCTCTATAACATGTGGGCCGGCAATGCCTATACGCTGGTGACCAACTCACCCTACTTCTATCTGGCACTCACGGCCATGATACTGGGCACCCAACTGTTTCTCACGGGCTTCTTGGGCGAGCTGATTACGCGCAACTCGCCGAGCCGCAACCATTATGAGATTTCAGAAGAAATAGATTAATGAAAAGAGCGTTGCGTCATATCGCATGGAGCCTGCTGGCAGTGATGTGGCTCGCCGGATGCGACGACAACAGTTGCTATGACAATGGCAACTCGCTGCCTCTCGCGCGATTTTGCGCCGATGGGTCGAGCACGGCAGTCACCACCAGTGGCCTGACGGTGCGCGGCTTGGGAGCGCCGGGCGACAGCTTGCTGCTGACCGATGCCAGCGTGAGCGAAATGTATTTGCCACTCCGCGCCACGACCTCGCAGACGCAATGGGAGCTGAGCTGGGAAGCCGATGCCGTGGCCGACACGCTCACGCTCACCTACGACACCACGCCCGCGTTTTCCAACGCCGAGTGTGGAGCGATGTATCAGTTTGTCATCACAGCGGCCACGTGCACGAGCCACCGCATTGACTCGGTGGTGGTGACTCAGCCTCGGGTGACCAACGTGAGCCATGTGAACCTGCAAATTTACCTGCCATGACGAAGCGTGTGAAGTTCATGATGACGCTGCTCTGGGCCTTGTGCATGACTCTGCCAGCGGTGGCCCAACAGCAACCCGACACCGTGCCCGCGAGACGGCAGGAAAGGCGCATCACGCCGGTGCGCCCCTCGACCAACACCGTGTTGCAGCCCGGCCGCGACATGAGCGCCGACATGATAGAACACTACATCTTGGGCGACACACTGGAGGCACAGGCGCAGGCGCGGCGTGACTCGCTGCGCAAGGCCTACACCCGCTATCCGCGGCTGACGAGCCTATGGCTGGGAGCCAATGTGGCCGACCTCGCGCTCACGGCCTTTGGGCAAGACTACGCGAGCGTGGATGTGCATGCCACCCTGAACATGTGGAATCGCCTGCAACCCACCGTTGAGGTGGGACTCGGCCGGGCAAAAAGCCGCCCCGAAGACATGAATTTCACCTATCGTGGCAAGGCTTCGCCTTATGCCAAAGTGGGCGTGAACTATAATTTCCTGTTTAAGAGTGAGCCTCGTTACCAAGCCTTGCTGGGGGCACGGCTGGGCATGGCGCGTGTGGACTATGATGTGACCGACGTGACGGTGACCAATAGCTACTGGCAAGAAACGTCCACCTACGACCTGAAAGGTGAGCACACCACGGCTTCGTGGGGCGAAGTGCTGGCCGGCATCAAAGTGGGCATAGCCGGCCCGTGGGCACTGGGCTGGATGGTGCGTTGGCACAAAATGATCACGTGCAAGCCCACCGCTTATAGCCGCCCGTGGTATGTGCCGGGCTACGGCAAGCGCGACAACTCGCTGGCATTCTCATTCAGTGTGTATTACACGCTGCCCCTGCACCGTGTCAGCCCGGTAGCCGCCGAGGCCGGCCCGCCGAGGGACTGACGGCACAACCACGACAGCACTCGCTACCCAACAACCCTTGTGCGCGTGATTGCGCAGGTGGTTTCATGGAAAAATAATGAAGGGAATCAAGGCCTTGCCGCCTGATTCCCTTTTGTCGTGGCGAGTTGTCACCGCGCGCGTCAGAAGTTGAACTTCAAGCCTAATGTGGTGACGCTCTGGTTCCAGTCTTTCAGGATTTGGAAACGCTCCTCGGTGTAGAACGTGAACCGGTCGTTGATGCGATACTCGTAGCCGATGCCGATGTTGGCACCGCAGCGATCCCAGCTGTATTTGCCTGTGCCATAGCCGGGGTCGTGCTCAAAATTGGCATAAGAGAAACCTGCGATGGGATAGAACACCGAGCCGCCATAGGAGCGGATGAGGTAGTGCAGGTTGATGTTCACGTTGTAGGCATCGATGCCGCTATCTTTGAAATAATAGATAAATTCGGGAGCGACGCGCACGTTGCGCACCGGCTCAATCTGGAACTGGGCACCCAAGCCCACCATGCTGTTTTTTGAAGCATAGTGAAATTGCAGCCCGGCAGCCATGTCGCCGGCTTCGGCCATCGCGCACATGGCGATGGTGGCGATAGCTATGGATAAAAGAAATCGTTTCATGTGAGATTAGGGATGTTTGTAGTTCGTGCCATGAGGCGTGAACTGATTATTTACCATATTGTTTTTGCACTTGGGGTACCCACTTGGTGAGGTCGCTGATGCGCGTTTCGTGGCTGGGATGCGAGCTGAGGAACTCGGGCACACTGGTGGTACTGGCGGCGGCCATCTTTTGCCAGAAAGTGATGGCATTCTGAGGGTTGTAGCCTGCGATGGTCATGAGCACAAGTCCCATTTTGTCGGCCTCGCTCTCGTGTTTGCGCGAGAAAGGCTGCATCACGCCATATTGCGCACCCAAGCCGTAGACCTGCTGCGCGATTTGCTGCGTCTGTGCGCTCTTGCCTTGCGTGGCCACTCCTACGGCCACAGCACCATATTGGGCGAGCATTTGCTGGCTCATGCGCTCGTTGCTGTGCTTGGCCACGGCGTGTGCCACCTCATGGCCCAGCACCACGGCGAGATCATCGTCGCTGCTCATGAGTTTCATAATGCCTTCATAGACGACGATTTTGCCACCGGGCATGCACCAAGCGTTCAGTTCGTCGCTTTTGACCAAATTAAACTCCCATGCAAAATTTTTGATTTCGCTTTCAAGGCCATTGGCACGCAAATAGGCCTCGGTGGCAGCGGCTATCTTCTTGCCCACGCGCGTCACCTGCTCACTTTGAGTTTTTTGGGTGGAAACTTTGGCACTTTGCATGAAACTGGAATATTGTGCCAGACTTGACTGGAGCACCTCGCTGTCGCTCACCAGATTCAGCTGTTTGCGTCCGGTGATGGGCACCGAACCGCAGCTCGAAAGCAGCATGGCGGCGGCAAGCAGGATAAAGTAAAGATTTTTCATAATTATATGTGTATTAAAATGGTTAAGTAAAAGTCAATTTTTTAGTGAGTGACCACATGTTGCGTGGGCGGCAGGGTCAGGTTTCGGAGTTGCACGGCTTGCGTCACACGCGTGGCCAGCTGCATGAATGCGGCTCCCGAAACGCTGTTGGTCAGCACCACGGGTGTGCCTCGGTCGCCACCATCGCAAATGCTTGCCACCAGCGGTATTTGTCCCAGCAGCTCCACATGCAGCTCCTCGGCCAAGAGTTTGCCGCCGTCGTGGCCAAAGATGAAGTAACGCTCGTCGGGATGGCTTGCCGGCGTGAACCACGACATATTCTCCACGATGCCCAAAACGGGCACATTCACTTGCTCGCCCAAGAACATGGAGATGCCTTTGCGGGCATCGGCCAGCGCCACGGCTTGCGGAGTGGTGACGACGATGGCTCCTGTGATGCCGAGCGTTTGCACCAAAGTGAGGTGGATGTCGCTGGTGCCCGGTGGAAGGTCGATGATGAAATAATCGAGCTCGCCCCAATCGCCCTCGGTGATGAGTTGCTTGAGCGCGTTGCTGGCCATGGCTCCACGCCACAACACGGCCTTGTCGCGGTCTACAAGAAACCCTATCGACAGCAATTTCACACCATGTCGCTCCACGGGAATGATGAGATTTTTGCCATCCGCTTCTCGCAGATAGAGTTGCTCGTCTTCCACACCAAACATCTTGGGCAACGAGGGCCCGAAGATGTCGGCATCGAGCAAGCCCACGCTATAGCCCTGCTGGGCGAGCGCCACGGCCAAATTGCTGGCTACGGTAGATTTGCCCACGCCGCCTTTGCCGCTCGAAACGGCAATAATGTTTTTCACGCCGCTCAGCGGTCGTTCCTCGGCCTGTGCCGGAGCGGCGGGCTGCTTGGTGCTGACGGTGATGTTGCCGCTAATTTCCACTTCGGGACTGATGTGGGTGTTGATGGCGACTTCGGCAGCCCGCACCACCGATTTGATGAAGGGGTCGGTGGGGCGGTCGAAAATGAGTGAGAACGACACACGGTTGCCTTGAATGCGAATGTCGTCGGCCACCATGCCCATTTCCACTATGTTGCGTCCTGTGCCGGGATAGCGCACGGTGCGCAGGGCATCTAAGATGAGAGAAGGGTATAAGTCCATGCGTTACAGTTCAGGAGGCTGTGGCGTGTCCACATAGCCTCGGTTATAGCTGCGATAGGTGTCAAATTCTATATCCACCTCCGGCTCTTGCAGCTCAATGCCGTGAGGCAGGTGAAACTTGATATACTTGATGGTGAGCCCGCGTTGCAGCCACTGGCACTCATAGTGCGTCTTGATTTCAAGAATGTCGCTCGCCAAGTTGCTGTGGTAGAGGTCGCTCGTGCAAACCTCGGTGGGCAGGTGATTGTGCTCGATGAGTGCGCTCGTGTAGGTGAAGAGAAACGGGCTGTCGGTTTTCAGGTGCACGATGCCGCCATCTTTGAGCACATTGCGATAGTTGTTCAAGAAACGAGTGCCCGTGAGCCGCTTGTTCACTTTCTTCATTTGCGGGTCGGGGAAAGTGATCCAAATCTCGTCCACCTCATCGGGAGCAAACATGCGGTCGATGATTTCGATGCTGGTGCGCAGAAACGCCACGTTTTTCAGCCCCAAAGCGGTGGCCTGTTTGGCTCCGGTCCACATGCGCGCTCCTTTGATGTCGACTCCGATGAAGTTTTTATCGGGGAAACGCTTGCCCATCCCCACAGCATACTCACCTTTGCCACATCCCAGCTCAAGCACGATGGGATTGTGGTTGCCGAAATAGTTCTCGTGCCAATGTCCACGCATGGGGCATCCCTCGCCCTCGATGGTGGCCCACGGGAACTGGAACACACAGGGCAGCGTGGCCATCTCGGCGAATTTCTTCAGTTTGTTTTTTCCCATGAGAAAATGTGTGTGAGGCTTACTCGATAACGACTTGGTGTTTGCGCCCGCACAGGCTCACGGTGTAGTGGCCGGGCGCGAGGCCGGGACACACGTTGATGCCTGCCCGCACTTTCATCTGCATGCGCATGCCGCCATCGGCTACAATCGATATGGTTTCGGGGCGTGGTGCCTGAATGACGATGTTGTTGCCGCTGGCCATGACGCGTCCCAGCAAGATGTTGATGGCCGCATTCACGTCGGTCACATCCACCTCTCCGTCGCCGGTGATATCGGCCGGGTTCTTATATTCACTGGCACTGTTTTTGCCGAGCAGCACGTTGATGATGGCGTTGATGTCCACCACGTCCACCACTCCATCGCCTGTGACGTCGCCCAAAATAGAACCGGCCTCGATGGTGAATTCGCGCCACTGGGGTGCGGCTTCATAGTCGGCCATGGCCGATGTGGGCACTTTGAGCGTCACGGCGGGCTGATTGACTCCGGCCCACACGTCGTGGCCCGCTTCGGGGACCACATTGGCGTTGCTTGTGATGGTTTGCAGGCCGATGTTGCCGCCCATTGCCTCGCTGCCCACGCGGGTGAGGGTAGTGGGAAAGGTGACGGTGGCCAGCTGCGAGGCGTTGTAAAGAGCACGCTCACCAATGCTGTCGATGCCGGTTTGTCCCAATTCGAGTCGGGTCAAGCCTTCCGCACCTGCCAGTGCATAGGGAGGCAGGCTGCCAAGTTGCCGGGGCAAGGAAATGCTGCCCAGCGACTTAATGTAGAGAAACGCCCCCCAGCCTATCTGTGCGAGGCGGGTGGGCAGTTCCACGTGGGTGAGTGGCGTCTGCGCAAAGGCATAGTCGCCCATGCTTGCCCACTTGCTGAGGCTGCTTGCCTGCAACGTGGTGAGCGACGTGGCCGCAAAGGCTTCGGCTCCCACCGAAGTGGTGCTTGCCGGCAAACTGATGGCTGTGAGGTTGCTGCAACCATAGAAAGCGCGGTCGCCGATGGCAAGATTGCCAGCTCCATTGCCAAAGTTCACCTTTTTCAAAGCCACGCATTGCGCAAAAGCGCCGTCGGCCAGTGTGGCCAGTGCGGCAGGCAATGTCACTTCTTGCAACGCGGAGCAACCTGCAAAGGCATAGGCTCCAACTATGGTGAGTGTGGAGGGCAGCGTCACCGAGGTGAGCCGGGTGCAACCGGCCAGTGCAGCCTCGCCCAGCGTTGTGGCCTCGGCGGGCAGACGCAGTGTGGTCAGGTTTTCCATGCTGGCCAGCGAGCCCGACGGTATGGCTTGCGACGGATAGTCAAACTCGTTGAGGAATAAAGCCTTGTCGCTATGATGTGCCGTGATGCTCGCTCTTGAAAGATCCAGCGTGCGCAGCGTGCGCAGCGAGTCGGCAATAAAAACGAAGTCGCGGGCATCCATCGTTCCGCTCACGGTGAGTGCCGTGATGCTTTTGTTGGTTACAAGTTGGCTGAGTAGCCCCGAAGAGCACTCAACGCTCACCGCCTGCGCCATGATGGTAGTGGCGGCCATGATAATCGACAATATGAGGTTGCGCATAGGCCTTGTGTTTTGCGTGACAGGTTCTTTTGCTTATAACGAAAATACCTCGGCATCTATTATGTGCGTCAGGCCGAAATAACCGCTATAATTCAACTTACAAAAATACGAAAAAAGTTTGAAACTTCTGCCGCGGGCCGCAAAAAAAAGAGTAATTGCCCGTGGCAACTACTCTTTTTGTTCTTTGATAGGAAGCTTCTTGCCGGCCACACAAGTGACCCGCGCTCCTGTTGCGTCATTTCTTCTTCGAGCGGCGAACGGTGGTTTTGCCTCCGTTGAGCACAGCTTGCACGATGATGTTGACATCGGCCACGTCGATGTGCCCGTCGCCATTGGCGTCGGCCACAAGGAGGTTGATACCTTCAGGCTTGTTGCCCAAAACTTGTGCCACCACCATGTTGACATCGGCCACATCCACATAGCCATCACCATTCACGTCATAGAGCAGATAATCGTGCAGGATGTAGAACTTGTTCCATTGTTCGGCCGATTCGTAAAGGCTGGCCACTTCGTTGTTGAGGGTGCCTAATTTCACCAGTGGCTGGTCAACGCCGGCCCACACGCTATCGCCCAGTGAAGGGGGTGTGGAGGCGGCGATGTCGATTTGCTCAAGTCCCGTCATGCCGGCCATGGCTTGTGTGCCCAGCTGGGTCACGCTTGCCGGGATGGCCATGTGGCGCATGGCGCTGACGTTATAGAAGGCATAAGCACCAATGGTGTCGATGCCCTCACGCAACAGGCTGTCGAGTTGCAGGCTGGAGTTGCCGGCAAACGTCAGGTCGCGCACTTGCTTGACCGCTGCCGGAAGTGCCACCTGATTGAGCTGAGAGTCGCCAAAGAACACGCCTTCGCCCATGTGCTTCACACTGGCGGGCAGTGCGGCAGCCGTTATGGGTGTGGCGGCCAAAGCCCATGCGGCAATGCTGTCGAGAGCAGCGGCTTGTGTGGCATCAAACTCAACCAGTCCTGTGCCATGAAACGCTTCGGCCCCGATGGCTGTCACTCGCTCGCCCATGATGATGGCGTTGAGTGCGCTGTCGGCCAAAAAGGCGTAGTCGCCAATGGTGCCCGACGCAATGGTGGCCGTCTTGAGGCCATAGCAGTGGGCAAAGGCTCCTGTGCCAAGTGTAGCGAGGCTATCGGGCAAAACGATGGATGTGAGCGCACTGCCGCTAAAGGCGAAATCGTCAATCAACCTGACGGTAGCGGGAATCTCAATCGTCGTTAAGGCCGTGCAACCGGCCAGCGAGGCGTTGCCCAGCGCTTGCAGGTTCTTGGGCAGCTTGATTTCCTCGAGCTGTGTGCCCATGAGAATGGAGTGGGGCAGCGTGGCGGCCGGATAGTCATAGACCAGCGCCGTGAGGGGGCTTTGGGTGGCCGTGTAGGCCACGATGGAGGCCTCGCTCAAGTCGAGCGCAACGAGGTTGGGCAGCGAGTCGGCGATGAAGCGGAAGTCACGGGCATCAATCTCTCCTGTGATGGTGAGCTGGCTCATGTCACGACCGGTGAGTGCCGCCGACAGTTGGCCGGGAGTGGATGCCACTTCAACGGCACTGACCGTGAGGGTCAGTGCCATCAAAGCGGCTGTGATGATGTCTCGTTTCATCTGAATCACTGAAAGCGGGAATTTCTATTATTTAACAAGCACCTTAGTGGCTTGGCCGTCGGCCACCACCACATAAACACCGGCTGCGCCCACTGTGGTCACAGCTTTTGCACTCAGTTTGGCACCGGCTGCATTAAACACAGCCACATTGCCGGCACCCGTCACGGTGATGGTGCGGCCCTCAACGCTCACTTGCACGTTGCCGGCATCAATAGCGTCGACACCGGTGAAGAGCTCGGCATTGGGCACCTCAAGCGGATAAACGAGGTAGTTTTGGAACGACAGGTCGTCGCTGGCTTTCACCTTGCTGGGAGCATTGGTGGTTTCCTCGGCATCCCAAGCGGCTTTGAGTTGTGCCACAGCGTTATCGAGCTGGTAATAAGAGTTGGGAACCAGTTCGGTGGTGCCTTCATACCAGTCGAGGCACAGGCTTGCGCTCTGGCCACGGTGTCCGCCATTGAGGCCGCGATAACCGCGCATGACACCACCGGGCTCGTCGTCAAAGTAATAGCCGGTGAGGGTGATCACCTCGTTGGCCTTCGGCGCGAATTTGTTCACGGGGTCGCCCAGATAATACACTTTCGGAGTGACGGTCACTTCGGCGGTTGCAGTTTTGGGAGCAGCCGTGATGGTGAGGGTGGGGTTGGTGTCTTTGTCAGAGAATGTGCCTAGCAGCGTTTGACCGGCGATGGTGGTCATCTGCGACACAGTGGCATAGGTTTCGGCATCGGCGGTGAGCTTCACCCAGTTGTCCTTGCCGTCGCTGGCAAAGATGAGGTTGTTCTTAGCGGCTTTGGCCACCACTGCGAGAGGCTCGTTGATGACGTATTCATTGCCGTTCACGCCCTCGGTGAGCACTTTGGCCAGCGGTGTGGTGGCGCGAATGACGTTGGTGTATGTCGTGTTGCCAAATCGGATGGATGTGTTCGGGTCGGCGGCATCGGTGAAAACGATGTCTTTAACCACAAGACCTGTGGTGCCTTCGAAATCCTCGGCAGCCGTGACTTTTAGGCGTGCTACCGCTCCTTCGTGGCCCAGCATATCGAGTTGCTTCATTGAGTAGACAATGATGCGGCAAGTATTCTCGTCGGTTTTAAGGTTTTTATCAAGTTGGTGCGAAAGCGTTTTCGAATCGGGATCGTCCTCGTCTTCCAAATAGGTTGAATAGCGCGAGAGGCCGGAGATGAGCGCGTTCTCAATCTTGATTTTTTCGTTCAGCTCAATGTCGACCTGCCAACCACGCATGATATAGGCGGGGTTGTCCATCATAAGATAGACCCATTTGGTTTCGCCCGGAGCGATGTTAAAGTCCTCAATGTAGAGGCGATCTCCTTCGGCAGCTGATGCCGAGAGTGCTGCTATGGCGCAAAGAGCCATGAACAGCGAGCGGATGAATGACTTGTTCATAATATGTTTTTTATGAGTTAATGATGATGTTCTGCTTATCAACCTACAAAGTTAGGCATAATAAATGAAACGACAAAAGTTTTTTGCCTTTTTCGTGGGCTGTGCAGCCGATAATGGCTCAAAAATGTGTTTGTGCCGACCAAAAAGTGGTGATGAATCGCTTTGAAAAAAGCCGGGGATAGCGGTTAGGGGCTGTGTGGCCATCAAGCGAGTGGCGGCATCACATTTTGCAGTGATGCCGCCACTTGAGTGTCTTGCCATCGCTCACTGTGAAGGAGTGGTGGCGGTGGGGTTGTGTCGTTGTTGTTTAGTTCTGCTCGGCCTTGGGTGCCTCAATCACGTTGATGTAGGTGTGGCCAGCCCGATGCTGGAATTCCACAGTGCCATCAACGAGTGCGTAGAGCGTATGGTCACGGCCCATGCCCACGTTTTTGCCCGGGCGATGCACAGTGCCACGCTGGCGGCGAATGATGTTGCCGGCCTTAGCAAATTGCCCACCATAAATCTTCACGCCGAGTCGTTTGCTTTCAGACTCGCGTCCGTTCTTCGAACTACCTACACCTTTTTTATGTGCCATAATCGATAACTGGTTTTTTAGGGGGGTTAAGCAATGACTTCTTTAATCTCTATTTGAGTGAACTGCTGGCGATGGCCGTTCAAGCGGCGATAGCCTTTGCGACGTTTTTTCTTGAAAACAATCACGTGTTCACCTTTCACGAGGGGAGTCTTTACCTCGCAAACAACTTTTGCACCCTCGATGGTGGGTGCGCCCACGGTTACGTTGCCATCGGCATCGAGCAGGAGAACCTTGTTGAACTCAACGGTGTCGCCCTCTTTCACGTCTTTGCCCAGATGGTGGACATACAATTTGCGGCCGGCTTCGGCGCGGAATTGTTGTCCCTGAATTTCTACGATTGCGTACATTTAATAGGATGTGTTACAATGTCGTGTCCATACGGCGGCTCGTGCCTCAATCTCGGTTCGCACGTGCGCTTATTGGTGCCTTTTGGAAAAATGCGGTGCAAAGGTAGTTATTTCTGCCCAATATGGATGAGCCGCAGCAAAGAAAAAAGGTCAATCTGGGTAAGATTAACCTTTTTTAACTTGTTGTGTGCCTTTTGACCTGCTGCTCAGCGACGTGGCAAAGTCCGGCGATTACTTGTTGCTCTTGAGTGGCTCGAGCACAATGAAATTTTGGATATTGGTGCCACCATAGCCTTCCTCGTTCTCGTAGTTGCCGTAGATTTGGTAGAGGCCCGGCTTCACGCGTTGGCCCTTGTCGTCGGTCAAGTTCCACGTGCAGGGGAAGCTCGATGTGGTCTTGCTCCACACGATATTGCCGGCAATATCGCTGATTTTTAAGTTCACATCGGGGGCTTCGCTCAAAGAATAGTTGCTCAGGTCGATGGTGGCCTCGGTGCAACTTGCGCGCGAGTCGGTGGAAATGGTCAAGTCGTTGGCGGCGCTCACCACAAAACTGATGGTTTGCATCGCGTGGTTGCCGGCGATGTCGCCCAAGTTCACGGTGAGTGTGTGGCGACCGGCCGTGAGGCCATTCAACGGCATGACGAGATTGAGTGTGCGTCCGTTGTCGGTGACCGAAACCATGTTTTTGGCAAGATTGTAGGTAGATTTGCCGCCGTCGAGCATCACACTGATGCCATTGCCCATGGGTTGCAGCTGTGTGTTGAACGACACATTGTCGGTGGCACGCAGATAGAGGATGGCATCGCTGCCCGTCTGCGCATTGGTGGCAAAGGAAGTTTCGTCGTTGAGGTAAAGAGCCTCGATGACGGGCTTCTCGGTGTCTTGCACGGCCGTGCGTGTATTGTAGATGCCCATCATAAGATTGTCGTAGGAGCCATTCACCATTTCGTGGGTGGCTTGGTCGTGGGCATAGACCGAGATGAGCAGGTTCTTGTTGTTCACGCCCCGCACATGGCGCGGCATCACCACGGTGGCTTGGAGCAAGCCGTTCACCACGGTGCCCTGCACTTTCACGAGGGCCTCGCGCGGATAATACACGGTGCGTGGATTGGTTTTGTTGAGTGTCGACTGGTAGGTGGTTTTGCACGAGTCGTTCTTGTCGTAGATGGTGATGTAGGCTTCGCCGTTAAAGGAAGTATTGGGCGTGATGCCGTCTTCATTCATCACCTGCGCCTCGATGGTGAGCTCTTGCAGTGGTGCCGTGGAGATGTTGTTGGTGCCGGGCACCTTATTGTTGATTTTTTGAATCTTGAATAAGGGTTTGGGATATCTTACCTTGATGGCGGGGTCGCCCAACAGCAGGAATTGCAGCTTGTTGGAGTTGCTGCGGTTGCCATAGGAAAGTTTGGCGGCCATATACACGTCGCCAATGGTGGGCATCGTGTGGGTTTCATCCCAGCTGAACATGGCTTTTACCCATGCGCGGTTCAGCTCGTCGTTGCTGGTGGCGTAGACTTGCCTTGCCGTGGTGAAGAGGGCAATGGCACCTCCGTCGCGCTTATGAAACATTTCTTCGGCAATGCCCCGGTGGTCGCTGTCGATGCGAGCCACGTCGCAGCAGGCTGTGGTCATGATGGGGAAATGCGTGTAGCTGTTGTTGCTCACATCAGCTTTGGCCCACATATAGCTCAAAGTGAGTGTTGAGGTGTTGGCATGACCGATGTAGGATACAAAATACTGACCATCGTTGAGCATCTCTTGCACATGCTTTCTTGCCTCGGTTGAGATCTTGGAAGTGAGCAGATCTTTTTTGTACATTGACACAAAGGCGTTGTTGCCCACCATGCCCGTTTTGCACTGGTCAGAAATCAGCAGGTCGATGCCTTGTGCCTGATATTCGTGCATGTCGTCGTTGCCTTCCTCGGCCCATACGGCATAGTGATTGCGCCACTCGCCATAGTCAGGAGTGAGCACATACTCATAGAGCTTGTCCACGTCATTTTTTGCCTCGTCTGCGGTGGCGGCGGGAATGCGCCCCACGCGCAACCTCAGCTTGGCCTCCGACAAGCGGTCGCCTGAATTGTCGTCGAGGAAACCAAAGAAATCGTCGGTTGCCCAACCGCTGTCTTCGTCATAGCTGTTGTTTGTTTCATAAATGATGATAGTGTTTTGCTTGCCGGTGGAAAGCCCACGGTTGTCGAAACTGCCATGCCCAAATAGCAACAGATACTGGAAACGGTCGTGATTGGGGTCGCGGTCATAGAACATTTTGCACAGCAACCGATAGGCCATAGCATCGTGGTTGCCACTCGAAAACTCGTTGAAAATCTTCTCTTGGTCGAGCACGAGCACATCCATGCCGTCGAGTTCGCGGTGCAACTGCGCCACGCGCTCGGCTTGCTCATAGAAGGTTTCGTTGGTGATAATGAGCATGTGAGGCACCTCGGCTGCGTGCAGGTTTTGGTTCTCAATGCTCTCGAACTTATCAATCTGAAGCAATTCTTGGGTGGGGTCGAATGCCACATAGACCGCGGGAGCCGATTGGCTGCCGGGTGTGAAAGCCGTGTGGCCGTCTTCGGTGACTTGTGTGGTCAGAGCAATAGGCGCTTGAACATTGGTAACGTTCCACGCCATCAGGTTGGGGTTTTGGTCGGTAATGACGACGCGGTCGTCACTGCTCGACTGCGAAAAGCCTAATCTGAGTTGGTGCGCCTGCTGGCCCTCCAGCGTGTTGCTGTGCCGGTAGGTGATGATGAACTTATCGAGCTTGGCCGTCTTGAGCAGCCCGTTGGTGTTGCCCGACGTCACGATATAGCTGATGTAGCCATCATTCTGGATGCCCGGAATGGTCACTTGGGCTGTTTGCGTGCTGGTGTTGTAGTACACATAATCTTTGGGACTGCCCGAAATGACGGTATTGGAGAAGGGCACATTGGTGGTGACACCCCCCGACGTGAGCGTGCAGGTGTAGTTGGAAAAGATGGAGGCCGATTTGTCTTTGGCCGAGCTGGAGGCGTAGCGCACAGTGGCGGCAATGGTGCTCGTCAGCACAAACGACGGCTCACACAGGTTGATGAGCTGATAGCTGAAACTTGTGGTTCCGTTGGTCATGTCCTCGCCCAGCAGTTCTTTGCCGAAAAAAGACAAAGAAGTGAGTTCTTTCTCGTGCAGATGAAAGTCGAGGCTGGATGCCACATCGTTGCCGGCCTCGGCCTGATAGTCGATGCGCGTCATGGGTTCGGCCTCGCTATCCTCCTCGGTGAGAAAATAGTGCCCTGTGGTGGAGTAGGCGTTGAATTCGCGGGTGTATTGCGGCAAGGCGGCCGTGCCGGCAAGTTTCATGTTGATGGCTCCACTGCCATAGAAACACAGCTTGTTGCTGGTGTGCACAGCGGGCACTTGCGCCAAGTCGTCGGGTAAACTTTCGTTGAGGTTTTCACCCAGCATGCCGCCCCCATAGCCATACACTTTCACATGAGCCGGATTGCTAAACCCCATCTGTGCGAGTTGCTCATAAGTGAGCTGGTATATTCCGCTCTCGCTTATGGTGATTTTTACCCATTTCCCACTGGCAAGGCGGGAGTTGCTCGCAAAATGAGCTTGTGTGAGGGCCGAGGCCATGAGCGCGATGCTGGCAAAGACGCTCAATGCTGCCAAACGTGTGAGGGCTGATGTTCGCATGGGGTTACCTCTTGTGGATTAACGTTTTATTGCTGATTGGTTTTGGTGGGATCAATCACGATGACCGGCTCAAGGTTGGTGCCGCCGTGGTTGATGCCGTCGTTATAGTTGCCATACACGCGGTAAAGACCTGCCGGCACGCGCTGTCCATCGTTGTCTTTCAAGTCCCAAGTGTAGGGCAGGGTGGCGTTCTCGCTGCGGACGACTTTGCCGTGAGCGTTAATGACTTTCATTGTGAGTGCCGGCGCAGCCGCGAGCGAGCATTGGTCAAGATTGATGTTGGCCTCTTCTTTGGCAATGAGGCTGGCGCTCTTAAGCGTGACGCTCGACTCGTTGCCCACAGTGAACGTGATGGTGCGCTGGGTGGCGTTTCCTGCGGCATCTTGCACATAATAAGTGAGGCTGTGGTCGCCCAGCGAGAGCGATGTGAGCGGGAACACGATGTTGAGTGTGCGTCCGCCGTCGCTCACTGCGGAATAGTTTTTCACCATGGTGTAGTAGGTTTTGCCGTTGTCAAGCACAAGTTTCATGGGTTGTCCCACGGCCGATGCTTGGTTGGTGAAAGACACATCGTCGGTAGCCGTAATATATAAGGTGGAATTTTGCGGGATGGCCTGACCTTGTGTGAAGGACTCTTCATCATTGATGAACATGGCGTTGATCACGGGGCTTTGGTCGTCGTTCACCGCTTGTTCGGCATCATATTCTTGCGCGGTCACGTTTTGTGTCATGCCGTTCACCATCTCGTCGCTATTGTCGAGGTGCGCATAGGCATGAATGGCCAGTGTTTGGCCCGCGCTGGCCTTGATGTTGCGCGGCATGACCAGTGTGCCGATAAACACGCCATTCTCCACACGGCCCACAACCTCCACGAGGAGTTCGCGTGGATAGGTCACTTGGCGGGTTACGCTCACGCGATTCACCGTCTTGGTGAGGGGCGAGCCGTAGTTTTGCTCCACATCATAGATTGAAATGGTGGCATCGCCGTTGGCTGCCGTGTTAATGGCTGTGCCGGTGGGATTCATCACTTGAGCTTCGATAGTGACTTGCTGCATGGGGCGCAGAGCGACGCTTTCGTTGGTCACATCCACTCCATTCACGCTCGTGATGCGGAAGTAGGGCTTCGGATAGTTGATTTTCAAAGCAGGATCGCCCAGCAGCCAAAACGACATCTTATTGGCATCGTAGCGCACACGAGATGACTGTTTGGCTTTCATGTAGGCTTCGCCCAGCGTGAGCATGCGACCCGTGTTGGCAAAGCTAAACACGTTTTCAAAAAATGCTTGGTTAAGCTGATCGTTATTCTCGGCCTGCACCTCGCGCGACGAGGTGAGCAGGGCGATGGCACCGCCGTTAGGCTGATGGAACATGGCCTCGGCCACACCCAGATTGTTGCCGTCGATGCGAGCCACGTCGCAGCAAGCTGTGGAGAAGATGGGCAAGTGAGTGGTGGGATAAGCGGCCACATCGCTGCTTTGCCACAAACGACACATGGAGAACATCATTTCGTTGGCGTGTCCCATATAGGTGGCAAAATATTGGCCTTTGTTGAAACTGTCAATCCAGTGGCGTTTCGCCTCGGTGGGAGTGCGGCGAGAGGCATCGGCAATGCTGCTCTCGTTCACGTCTTTGGGGAAGAAATCCAAGAATACCTTTTCGGCCACCATGGGCACACCCAGCGTTTCGTGCATCAGCTCCTTGATGCCTTGCCCTTGGAAACGGTGAATGGTGTTGTTGTCGTCTTTGCCCTCGTCGGCAATGATGTTGAAGCTGTTGCGCCATGCGCCATACTCGGGATTGGCCACATAATGGATAATCTTATCCACGTCTTGGCGAGCTTGTTCAAGGGTGGTGGGATTGATGCGGGCAGTGCTGATGCGCATCACATCGTTCACAGGATACTTGCCTGAGTTGTCGTCGAGCATGGCAAAGAAGTCATCGCTGGCATAACTGTCCTCATCGCTCTCCGATGTGTCGCTCTCATAGGTAATCACGCGGTTGGCGTTGCTGGTGGTGATACTGCGATAGTCGTAGATGGCGGGACCAAACATGAGCAGGTGTTTCAGCTTGTTGCTGTTACGGTCGTAGAGCATTTTGCACAGCAGGCGCACACCCATTGCATCGGGCGTTCCGCTCGAGAATTCGTTGAAGATCTGGTCTTGGGTCACCACTGCCACATCCATATTGTCCACATCGCGGTGCAGCTGCGCCAGCCGCTCGGCCTCGGCCTTGAAGTAGTCGTTGGTCACGATGAGCATTTCGGGAGTGCTCATGGCATGCAGATTTTGGTTGTCAATGTTCTCAAAGCCATCTATGGTCAGCAACTCACGTGTGGGGTCGAAAGCCACAAATTCGCTGGGGCTGGTGCGCTTATAGGGCGTGAATGCCAAGCCGTTCTCATCCGTTTGGGTGAGGTTGATTGTCTTGGGAAGGGTGGGGTTGGTCACGTCCCACACCACTACATCGGTTTGCACGCCGGGCATAGCGATGGTGGTTTCGCCATCGAGCAAGGCATAGCCCATGTGGAATTGCCCTTGCTGTTCGTTGTCGAAAGTGTTGTTGCGCCGATAGGTGATTGAGAAATAATCAAGATAAGCCAAGTCCACGGTGGCTTGCGAACAATAGATGTTCACTTTGAGTTTTCCGGTGGGTTTCATGGCACCCATTTTCACAGGAATGGTAGCCGTTTGCGTGTTGTAGAAGCGCTGCACGTCTGTTTTGCTCACGCCATAGATGCGCGAGTCACGCAACGAGAACTCAAGGTCGGTTTCCACACCACCATTGGTGATGGTGCTCTGGATATAGGACGAATAGCCCACTGTGTAGGCGGCTGCACTGATGTTGACCACCACGGTGCTGTCGCAGATGTTGGGCAGTTCATAGTCAAGAACGATGGGTTCGCTGGTCATGTCCTCTCCCAAGAATTGCTTGCCGGTGTAACCCACGCTGCGCAGCTCTTTTTCATGCAGAAAATGATGCAGGCTGCTGGTGGTCACGTTGCCGGTAACATCGTTAGTTCCTTGTACGGTGAGTTCGGTGGGCGTATCGGTTTGGGTGAGGAAGTAGTAGCCCTTTGTGGAATAAGGATTAAACGAGCGCGAATAGAAGGGAGAAGATGTGGTGTAGTCGATAAGCGACATCCCTATGGTGCCCTGTCCGTAGAAAATCAGTTTGTCGGCGGCGACCATGATGGGCACAGGCTTCAGGTCGTCGATGGCACTGCCGTCGAGCACTTCACTGATGGCATGGCCGCCCCTGCCATATATTTGTACCTTAGTGGGGTCGTCAAAACCCATTTGGGCCAGTTGCTCGCGAGTGATTTGATATACACCATCGTTGCTTACGGCTATTTTCACCCACTTGCCGCTTGCGAGGCATGATGTGGTTGCATAGCGAGAGGTAGAAAACGCCAAAGCGTTCGGTGTTACGGTTGCCATGATGGCCAGTGTGGCCAAAATACCTGAAATGAAATGGTTGCGCATATTCTTGATGTTTTTTGTTTTCGTTGTTGGTTACGCAGTTGTTTATTTGATGTTTATCGTAAGTGTCTGATGGTTGCCGAGGGCGGCTGTGACGGTGTCGCCCACCGAAATGAGGCGGCTCGAACGCAGTCCCACACACAGCACATCGCCCATTTTGAGTGTCATGTGCCGGCTGATGTGAGCCACCATGTCGTCGGCTTGCGCCAGCGTGTGGCTCACGTTCTCGCAAAGCCACGAGCTGTTTTTGCAAGTGGTGACAAGCGTGGCCTCAGAGGCTATCTGTTCTTTTTTCACCCATTCGCCCAGCATGAGCGCGCCATCAAAGGCTTCACTCAAGGCACCGTGCTCCACAGGTTGCCCCTGCGTGTCAAGTCCGGTGGAAATAAAAGCCGGGGCAAGGTGCTGCCAATAGCGATGAGCAAACCGTGGGGCGATGTGCTTGCCCAAGCGGTCGACGCGCAGCGCGATGACCGGCGTGACCGAGATGAAACTGGCCCATTCGGGCATGAAGAATGGCCGGCCGGGCAGCAAAATCGACGAGTCGGCGAGCAATCTATATCGTGCGCCGGCATCAGTGTTATGTTGGTAAACCACTTTCATCGTTGCTGCCGTTTTTTTTATTTTACGTTGCCCGTGGCGCGATTGTAGAGCAGAGCCAAGTCAGCATAGATGGGCGTGTCCACCACAACCACATGAGGAGGCACCACAATGCGCACCGGGGTGAAATTCCAAATCGATTTGATGCCACTCTGCACGGCGGCATCGGCGGCTTGCTGGGCAAACTCCACGGGCACCGTGAGGATGGCTATGGTGGCTTCGAACTGGCGGCATCGCTCAGCCAGCTGCCCCACCTCATAGATGGGGATGCCGCAAATGGCGGTGCCGGTGAGCGCGGGATTCACATCAAATCCGGCCACGATGCTCAAACCATATTGCGAAAGCCCCATATCTTGCATCAAGGCGCCACCGAGACTGCCTGCACCCACCACCACGGCGTTGTGCTTCAGCTTGAAGCCCAGCGTGTCCACAAGTCGCTGCATGAGCGTGCGGGTTTCATAGCCAATGCGCGGCTTGCCCTTGATGCCCAAATACGACAGGTCTTTGGCAAACTGGGCGGCATCCACGTTAATGGCTTTGGCCACTTGTGTGGACGACACATATTGCTCTTGGCGGCTATGAAGTGTCCTCACATAAGCCAAATACCACGGCAACCGCCTGAGCGTGGGCTCGGGCAGTGGCGTGCGTTTGATGTTTCTGGTTTCGCTCATCGTTGTGAAGTGCGCCCTTGTTGGCATCAATCGGCAAATTTAGTAATTATTGTTGGATTGTTCCAATTTTTTTATCTTATTCGCCGGTGACGGCTATTTTTTTGCTCTTGGTGGTTTCTTGTTTTCCGTCGGTCGATATGGTGGCGCGATACACGTAGATGCTGCGCGGCACGCGCCGGCCGCCCATGTCGGTGAGGTTCCAAGTGATGGGAAACGACGTGTTGCTGCTGCTCACGCCGCTTTGTTGCGACTTCCACACCAGCCGTCCCATGAGGTCAAACACCTCAATGCCGAAGTTGATGAGCGCGTCGGGGCGGTTGTGCCGCACATAGAAGTTGGTTTCCTCACGCGCGGGGTTGACGCTGGCATACACGTCGGTGATTTCGGGCTTCAGCCCGGGCACCACGGTAAATGCGATGGTGGCCTCGCCGGCGTTGTTATACACGTCCCATGCGCGCAACCGCAAGGTGTGTTCGCCGGCCGCGAGGTCATTGAGCTGGTAGCGCAGGTCGCCCGCCGAGCCGCTGCTCACGGCATAGGGCGTGAAGTAGTCGATGGCATCGCTATAAGTGGTTTTGCCGTCGAGTGTGAGGGTCATGGCGTGCCCAATGCCCGCGCTCGAATAGTTGATGCCGCTCTCGTCGCTCACACGGGCAATCACGAGGGGCGACTCATTCACCACATCGCCGCTGGCAAACTGGTCGCTATTCATGCGCAGGTAGTGAATGGTGGGGCCTATGGTGTCGCTCTGCTCCTCGGCATCATAACCGTAGATGATGAAGCGGTCGCTGCTGCCCATGGCCTCGCTGGAGTCGCGCGTGCAGTAAGCATACATGTTGAGCAGCGAGGGGCTGAAGTTGTCATACATCGTTTCGGCGGTCGTGCCGGTGGCCTGATTGCGGGGCATCAGCTCGGTGGGCAGCACCAGCTTGGAGGTGAATTTGCCGTTTTGCACCGAGTCGATGCTCACCCCCAAGCGATTGGTGCGCTCAAGGAAGGTGAATTGCGCTCCGTCGCCATAGGCGTGCGAGGTAATCGACTCTTCATAGTCGTACAGCTCGGTCGATATCGTGCCGTTGAAGTCGGGCAGCGGGTTGCCGTCCACGTCGGTGATGCTGCCGCTTACGGTCATGAGCTGCCGGCCATGAAACACGGGCATGCCGGTGCTGGTGTGTTCGTTGGCTCCCTCGATGCTCTCCACCTTGATTTTGTGTTCGGGATACACGAGGCGCATGGCCGGGTCGCCCAAGAGGAAGTAGCGCATGCTGTTGGCATCAAGCAGCGAACCGTTTTTGCCCAGCCGCACGATGTCGCCCAGCCGCAGCGGCCGCTTGTCGGCACCGCGGGCAAAGGCATAGCGAGCCACGCTTTCGTTGAGCACGCCGTTGTTCGAGATATACACATGGCGCGGCGGGCACACGAGCGCAATCACGCCGCCACGAGGATTCAGGAAGAGGGTTTCGCCGCCCGATTCCGAGGTGCCGTCGAACATCGTGAAGTCGCACGTGGCGGCATAGAGCACCGGCAGGTGGTTGTAATAGAATTTCGTGTCGAGGTCGGCATGGCGCAGCAGGCCATTGTCGGTCATGGCGTGCGCACTCGAGTGGCCGGTGTAGTTCCACCACACCACGCCGTTGCGCAGCGTGTTGTAGTGCTTGGTGTTGGCATCGGGATAGGTGCGGTTGGCACCGGTGCTCACGGCGGTAAAGGCATCGATATACACGCGGTTATAGATGAAATCCTCGCCGCCGTTGGCTTTCATGTTGGTCACCACGGCCTCGGCTTGCTCCATGTGAATGCCCTGATTCTCGTCGTCGGCCACGTTGAGCACGTTGTTTTTCCAGCTGCCATAATTGGGCGTGGTGGCATAGGCGATGAGCTTGTCGACGGCCACTTTGGCCTCGGCCACGCTCTTCACGGGAAAACGTCCCACGGCAAGGTCGAGCTTATAACGCGTGAAACTCGACCCCGAGCCGTCGCTCAAGATGGCAAACACGTCGTCGCTGGTGTAGCTGCTCGAGGGGCTGAGGCTCTCGGGGCTTTGCCACGTGAGCAGCATGGGCGCGCGCAAGGCTCGCACGGTGCCGGTCACAAGCCGGTTGTCGAAGGTGCCTTTGCCCATGAGCAGCAGATATTGCAGCTGGTTGCCGCCGGGGTTGCGGTTGCCTCGGTCGTGCATCATCTTGCACAGCATGCGATAGGCCATGGCATCGGGCGTGCCGCCCGAAAACTCGTTGAAGATGTCGTTTTGGCTCACCACCAGCACCTGCATGCTGTCCATGCGCTCATGCAGCTGGGCCACACGCTGCGCTTGGGCGGCATATTCGGTGGGGGTGATGATGAGCATGTGGGGCACGGGCTGGCCGTGTAGGTTCTGATTGCTCACGGTGCCTTGCAGCGAGGGGCGGGGGCAGGTGGCACCGGCACTGAAGGCCACATAGCGGTGGTGGCCGGTGCTCGTGGGCGAGAACCGCACGGTGCTGCCGGTGCGCGTCACCGCGAGGGCCACGGGTTGCCATGGCCGCGTCACGTCCCACACCTGTGTGGTGGCGTCGGCCCCGTCAACCACCAGCTGCGCGTCGGTGTTGCGGTGGTAATAGTCAAAGCACAGCGAGCCGCCGTCGAGGGCGAGCCGCCGCGTGTAGTTCACGGCCACATAGTCGAGCCG
>JAFVCX010000114.1 GCA_017478855.1 Muribaculaceae bacterium
GATAGCTGCTTTACGACGGCCTACCGCATTAATTCTTTCCATAATCCAATTTTATTTGAGTTTGTTGATGTCGATAACCTTGGGTTGCTGGGCTGCATGAGGATGCTCGCTACCATTGTAGATGTACACGTTGCGGAGCAATTTAGCACCGAGGCGGTTTTTGGGAAACATACCCTTAATTACCTTAAGGTAGAGGGGGTGCATGCCGGGCTTGATGCCTTTCTTGTAAGACTTTTGCAAGAGCACTTGCGGAGTGGCAAAGCGCTGGCCACCGGGATAGCCCGTGTAGCGCACATACTGCTTGTCGGTCCACTTTTTGCCGGTGAGCACAACCTTTTCAGCGTTGATGATAATCACGTTGTCACCGCAATCAACGTGCGGTGTGAAGTAGGGTTTGTATTTGCCGCGCAAGATTTTCGCAACCTTGGAGCAAAGACGACCCAGCACTTGATCGGTAGCATCGACAACTACCCATTCTTTTTTTACTGTTTCGGCTTTAGCCGAGATGGTTCTGTAACTTAAAGTATCCACTTTTAATTCCTGATTAATAATTAACTAAATTGAACCAATGCACACAAATAAGCACGGCCAAATACTTCTTGTGCCGCACGGTTCGGTATGTTTGGATATAATCGGCGTGCAAAGGTACAACATTTTTATCTAACGGCAAGTTCTGTCGCCTTTTTAAGAAATGGCAAAAAGACTTTTTAAGAAAGTTTAACCCTCGAATTTGCCCATCGAAGGGATGAATGGAATTATTTGTGAAATAGTTTTGTATTTTCAATAAAAAATGAGCTGCGAATGAAAGACCATCCGCAGCCCGATATTTGGTGTTCTGTCGTTTGAGTCTTACTCGTTGCCGAGAATTGCGGCCACTCCCGGAAGCACTTTGCCTTCGATTGCTTCGAGCATGGCTCCGCCACCGGTGGAAACGTATGACACTTGGTCGGCCAATCCAAACTTATTGATAGCAGCCACCGAGTCGCCGCCGCCCACGAGTGAATAGGCTCCACTGGCAGTGGCTTCGGCCACATATTTGGCAATTTCACCAGTGCCGTGGGCAAAATTCTCAAACTCAAATACACCCACAGGGCCGTTCCAAAGGATGGTTTTTGACGAAAGAATGATCTTCTTCCAGTTTTCAAGCGATTTTTCGCCTGCATCCATTCCTTCCCAGCCATCGGGAATGTGGAAAATGTCAACGGGCTTGCGTTTGGCATCGTTGCTATATTCGTTGGCGGCCACCGTTTGAACCGAAAGGCTCAGATTCACGCCTTTTTCTTTGGCTGCCGCAAGGATATTGAGGGCCTCGGGCATCAAATCGTCTTCGTGCAGAGAAAGCCCGATGCTGCCGCCCTGCGCTTTAATAAAGGTGAAGCCCATGCCACCGCCAATAATGAGGTTATCCACCTTGTCGAGCAAATTCTTGATTACACCCAATTTTGACGACACTTTGCTGCCGCCAATGATGGCTGTGAATGGATGCTGAGCGTTCTTCATCACATTATTGATGGCAGTCACTTCTTTTTCCATGAGCAGGCCCAACATTTTGTGGCCTTCATCAAAATAGTCGGCAATGACGGCCGTTGAGGCATGACGACGATGAGCCGTGCCAAAAGCATCATTCACATAAACATCGGCATAACTTGCCAGCGTCTGTGCAAACTCGGCTTGGCTTTCTTTCATTTTCTTTTTTGCGTCGCCATAAGCGGGATCGTCTTTGTCGATACCGATGGGTTTTCCTTCCTCCTCGGCGTAAAAACGCAGGTTTTCAAGCAGTAACACTTCACCCGGTTTGAGCGCGGCCGCAGCATCGGTTGCTTTTGCACAGTCGGGGGCAAACTTCACAGGACGGTCAAGTGAGGCTGCCACGGCATTGGCAATCTGGCCCAGCGACAGTTTGGGATTGATCTTGCCTTTGGGTTTGCCCATGTGCGACATGAGAATGAGGCTGCCGCCATCGTTAAGAATCTTCTTGAGGGTGGGGCGGGCACCACGAATGCGAGTATCGTCGGTGATTTCACCTTTTTCGTTCAGGGGCACGTTGAAGTCAACGCGCACAATAGCCTTGAGTCCGGCAAAATTAAAATCGCTAAAATTAACCATAGTTTTAATACCTTTAGTTCCTAATTGAACGGCAAATTTACGAAATTATTTGTATTCAGAAACCAAATAAAGAAAAATTTCAAGATTTGCTGGCAAAACGAGCGTCAAGAATCTCTTTCATTTGGGCATGAAGTTGCCCCGCTTTTACCTCGGCCTGAATAGCAAAATCATCATGAGATGATGCGTGAATGATGCCGCGCGAAGAGTTCACGAGCAGTCCGCACAGGTCGTTCATGCCATATTTGACCACTTCGTCAAGGCTGCCGCCTTGTGCTCCCACTCCGGGAACCAGCAAAAAATGATTGGGAGCAATGCGGCGCACCTGTTCAAACATTTGTCCGCGAGTGGCCCCTACCACAAACATGGTATTATCGGCTGTTCCCCATTGCGACACACTGGTGAGTACACGCTCGAATAGGGGTGTCCCTTCAGTGTCGGTAATCTGTTGAAAATCGGCAGAGCCCGGATTGGAAGTGAGAGCCAAAACCACAGTCCACTTGCCGGCATATTGCATGAACGGTTCCACGCTGTCGCGCCCCATGTAGGGGGCCACGGTCAAGGCATCCACTCCTAACGTTTCAAAAAAACTATGGGCGTAAGCCCGGCTCGTATTGCCTATATCTCCACGCTTAGCATCGGCGATGATGAAAATGTCGGGATAATTTTCTCGAATGTAGCGCACAGTTTCTTCGAATGCGTGATAGCCTTTAGCACCCTGAACTTCGTAAAAAGCCAGATTGGGTTTGAATGCGACGGCATGTGGAGCGGTGGCATCAATAATGGCTTTATTGAATGCCAGCAAATCGCCTTGAAGTGCTGCCGGCATCTTGGCTAAATCGGGGTCAAGTCCCACACACAGAAAAGACCCTTTCTCTAATATTCTCTTAAATAATTCTTGTCGTGTCATTTGTTTGTTGTGGTTATAGTTCGGCTTCTTTCAGTTTTTCTGCATTTTCGGCCACGATGAGGTGGTCAATGCAATCTTGAATATCACCATCCATGAAGGCTGGCAAATTATATATGGTGTAGCCAATCCTGTGGTCGGTGATGCGTCCTTGAGGGTAATTATAGGTGCGAATTTTTGCGGAGCGGTCGCCTGTGCTGACGAGCGTCTTGCGACGTGAGGCGATATCGTCCACATATTTTTGGTGTTCGTGGTCATAGATGAATGTGCGCAGTCGTGCCAAAGCACGCTCCTTGTTTTTAGGTTGGTCGCGTGTTTCGGTGCACTCGATGAGAATTTCTTGTTGCTCGCCGGTGTTGGGATTGGTCCACATGTAGCGCAGCCGCACGCCGGAATTGACCTTGTTCACGTTCTGCCCACCGGCCCCTCCGCTTCTGAAGGTGTCCCATTTGATTTCCCCTTCGTTGATGTGCACGTCGAATGGTTCGGCTTCGGGCAACACTGCCACGCTTGCCGCCGAGGTGTGAATGCGACCTTGTGTTTCGGTGGCAGGCACACGCTGCACGCGATGTACTCCCGACTCATATTTCAACGTGCCATACACACCATCTCCGGTGATGCTGAATATCACTTCTTTGAAACCGCCGCTGGCTCCTTCGCTGCAACTCGACATCTGCACACTCCACCCTTTAGTTTCGCAGTAACGAGTGTACATCCGCGCCAAGTCACCCGCAAAAAGGGCAGCTTCATCGCCACCGGTGCCACCTCTGATTTCAAGCACCACATTCTTGGAGTCTTCGGGGTCTTCTGGAACAAGGAGTAGCTTGATTTCCTCTTCAATTTTAGGCAGTGCGGCCGAAGACGAATCAATTTCTTCTCGCGCCATGGCGCGAAGTTCCTCGTCGCTCTCCTCGTCGAGCAAAGCCTTGGCTTCGTCAATGTCGTTCAGCATTTGACGATAGCTATTGGCGCGCTCAAGCAGAGCTTCCAAATGTTTATATTCCTTCGTGAGTTTCACATAACGAGGTTGGTCGGCAATCACTTCTGGGTCGGTGATGAGCGTCGCAATCTCTTGAAAACGGGCATCCAGCCCGTAGAGTCGTTGTAGTAATGCTGATTCGGCCATGTAACTGATAATTTGTCTGCAAAGATACGCAAAAATATCGGCATTTGGAGTGTGTGAATTTCTAAAAAGAGTTTTCAGCGAAAAAGGCTCTGCTGTCACATCTGAATCCATCTTCATACATGCCTGAGAGAGAGTGCCTTTGCTCTTCGGGTTAAAGATTATTTTGTCAGGTCGCTGTTTTTATGTAATTTTGTGGAGATTATAATATTATGGAAACAGGAAAATATAATAAATTAAAAATCAATCGGTTCAGCGATTATGGCATCTTTCTGATGGATGAGGATGGTGATGAGGTGCTGTTGCCCAATCGTTATGTGACGGCTGATATGGAGCTGGGCGAGGAGCGTGATTTTTTCGTGTATAACGATTCCGAGAACCGCCCGGTGGCCACCACCGAAATCCCTAAAGCTGTGGTGGGCGACACGGTTTTAATGCGTGTGAAAGCGGTGAATGCCGTGGGAGCTTTTCTTGATTGGGGACTGGAGGCAAAAGACCTGTTGGTACCGTTTCGTGAACAACGAGTGAGAATGGTGGCGGGCCGCAGCTATGTGGTGCGCGTTTACCTCGACGAAGTCACACAGCGCATTGTGGCGAGCGCCAAGCTCGACCGTTTCATTGACGATGCAAAGCCCCAATATATTTACAGACAAAAAGTGGATGTGCTGGTAGTGCAACGCATTGAGCCGGGCTATCGGGTGATTGTGGACAACCGCTACTGGGGCATCATTTATCAGAATGAAATTTATTGTGATGTGAACATAGGCGAGCATCACATGGGTTTTGTGAAGCACATACGTCCTGACCGAAAGATTGACGTGACGCTTTGCAAAATAGAAAAACTGCGTGTTGACGATATCGCCCGAAACATAACAGACTACCTAAAAGAGCATGACGGCACGATGACTCTTAATGACAAATCTGAACCGGATGAGATCATGCGGGTGTTCAGGTGCAGCAAAAAAGATTTCAAAAAAGCTTTAGGATTGCTGTACAAGCAGCAAAAAGTGACCTTGACACCTCAAGTGAGGTTGACAAAACGGGTTAACGAGCGTTAAAAGGCGAACCGCTTCTGCCGTCGCAAGATGGATTTGTCTTACCTTTGTGAGATTCAATGAAAACTACAAACACATGAAAACGATACTCATCACAGGAGCAACAAGTGGAATAGGGGAGGCTTGCGCCCGCCGGTTCGCCCACGACAAGGAGCGCTTAATCATTACCGGACGCAATGTCGAAAGACTTATCAGCATAAAGACCGAACTTGAAGCGATGGGAGCTGAAGTGGCTACCTTGTGTTTCGACGTGTGCGACCGCAATGCCGCACGACAGGCTCTTGATTCGCTCCCTGAATCATTTCGCGCGATAGATGTGCTGGTCAATAATGCCGGTTTGGCTCTGGGACTTGAAGCTGAATATGAAGGAGATTTCACTGATTGGAACACGATGATTGATACCAATATCAAGGGATTGCTCACGATGACTCGCCTTGTAGTGCCTGACATGGTAGCCCGCAATCACGGACATGTTATCAACATTGGGTCGGTAGCTGGCGATGCGGCTTATGCCGGAGGTGCGGTGTATTGTGCAACCAAAGCGGCGGTGAAGACTCTAACCGACGGTTTGAGAATTGATTTATCGTCGACGGCTGTGCGTGTGACAAATGTGAAACCCGGACTTGTGGAAACTAATTTCAGCAACACGCGTTTTCATGGCGACACGGCGCGGGCGGCAACCGTCTACCGCGGCATAAAACCCCTTACCGGAGCCGACATTGCCGATGTGGTTCATTATGCGGCATCGGCTCCAGAACATGTGCAAATTGCCGAGGTGCTGGTTTTAGCCACACATCAGGCCAATGGCTACACGATTTTTCGTGAGAATTAAAAATGAAAAAACAAATTCATGAAGCAATCTAAAAGACATATCTGGTGTGCTGTTTTGTTGATGGCATTCGGAATCGCATTTTCGATGAAAGGGCAATACATCATCAAGGCCGAAACCCCTAATGCCCAACTATATTTGCCGGCTCCACCCGACACGCTGCTCACATCGTGGGCACCCGATATTTATTATCACTTCAAGGCCAAACATTTGCGCACAACACCACGTGGCGAACAGGTGTCGCACGATTGGCGCTACGACGTGGATACATTATTGCGCTATCAAGAACCCGGTTTTGGCCATGCCATCAACACCACGCTGCCCAACATGCGCAAGTTGGTCATTCAATCGGTTTCCTCTTTTGAATTGGCTTTGCCGTCAAAAATTGCCTATAAGCGATTGCGCCCTTGTGTGAAGTTTCGTGAAGCTTCATTTAATGTGGAGTATTCATCGGCTCGTTTCATTCTCCGTAATGATATATATTCTTACCCTTCGGCCCATTCCAATCGAGGCTGGGGCTTAGGAATGTTGTTGGCTATGGTGAATCCTTATGCCCAAGACACAATTTTGAGCCGTGCATACCAGTTTGGGCAAAGTCGTGTGATAGGAGGTGTACATTGGCAAAGCGATGTGGACATGGGACGGCTCACTTCCACTGCGTGCATCGCACGACTGATGGCAAAGGACACCTTTCTGGAGCAGTTAGAGCTATCTCGCCAAGAGCTGGCCGAGAAGTGCGATATCCCCATTCCTGAGGGCGACAGCATCACTTACTTCGAGCCGAACAATATGCCCGACTTTACAAAATTTATACCGGCTCCGCCTGTGGTGGATACACCTCCGATGGCCTATGATTTAAGCCAATATGCATGGGGGCTCTCACAACGCAACAGTGAAAAAATGACTGAAATTAAGCGTGATGCGAATATCGATATGGACAACTTGGCTGAAACGTTTATGCCGCTGCTTGAGGGAGTTTTGCCTAATCCTATCAGCACACCGGAGATCTATTCATTGCTGGAGTACTCCTATCGCGCTACCACCAATTCCTGCATCAATGCGCAAGAGTTTTATCAACGCGAACGTCCCCATGTGTTCTTTAATACCACTCCGGCCGATGGTGTGGCACCGGCCGATACGTCGGGAAGTTATCCTTCCTTGCAGGCGGCACTCGGATGGGGCACAGCGTTGGCCATGATGATTGTGAATCCTTCGCAGCAAGATTCCATATTGATGAGAGGAATGGATGTGGGTGAAAATGCGATAATTGCAGGTACTGCATGGCAAAGCGACGTGATGGCTGGTCGCATGCTGGCTTGCTGCGCCTTTGCCCGACTATGCAGTTATCCGCCTTTTGTGGAGCAGGTGCGTCGTGCCCGTGCCGAGTACGAAAGAGTTGTAAATGGCTTGGTGACCGATACCCCCACTATCAGGCCTGATGAACCGTCGAGGCATGAAAACCGGTTATACACCATCGATGGCCGGCAGGCTTTGCCCGGCAGCCGAGGAGTTTTGGTGGGCAAAAACAGAAAAATAGTAAGGTAGTGATGAGAATCGAATTGAGTGTCTTGTTGCTGGCGTTATCTGTTTGTGTGCATGCCCAGATTGTGACGCAAGAGGATTGGACTTTTTATTGCAATGGGCAATCAGCCGCCGTGCTCACTTATAATGGTTCAGATAGTGAGGTGTTCATCCCTGACTATGTAACGACATCACAGGGGCAATTTGCAGTGACGAAAGTGGGCGATGACCTGTCGCACCCATTTCAAGGAAACACATTGCTGTCGAGCGTGAAATTTCCCGAAACAGTGACTTCAATTGATGTGGAAGCCTTTGATGGGTGCTCATTTTTGAAACAGGTGAGTTTAAGCCGCAATTTGGTCGAAATAGCCTCCTACGCCTTTTATCGGTGTGCATCACTCGACACGATTGCTTTGCCGCGCCCTCTTTCTTACATTGGTATGATGGCGTTTGGTGGCTGCAAGGCCATGCGTAGCATAAGGTTACGAGAAGAAGTGACTACGCTGCAAGGATACACTTTTGAAGGGACGCCGCTCACAACCCTATATGTGGACGCACCACGACCTCCGGTGTGTGCCTATGACTTGGTGAAAACCGGTAAAGATGATTTTTATGGCCAGTGCACATTAGTAGTTCCTATCGGATGCGGTGAAGCCTACCGCAACGCCCCCGTTTGGGAGCGCTTCTCGCATGTGATAGAAGTTCCCCTCAGAGGTGATATCAATGCCGATGGCTCGTGCGATGTGACTGATGTGAACATTCTCGTCAATCGCCTGTTGAGAAAGGATGAGAATGATTATGGCCAGCGTGACGACATTAATGCCGACCATGTGATTGATGTGAGCGACATCAATGAATTAATTAACATCTTGCTCGGAAGAGAGTAATTAAATTGAAACTGATGAGAATCTTGCGATATTTATTTTTGATAACCCTTTTGGTGGAATGCGTGTGTGTTCATTCGCAGCCACAAGTGAGCTTATTAGAGTCGTTACAAAAAATAGAGATTCCTCTTGCTGAGGCCTATTTGCCGCCGCCGCCCGACACGCTTTCGATGGCGTTTTCCTACGATGTGTACCGGTATTTCTATGGAAAAACGTTGCGCGATACGCCTCGCGGGCAGCAAGCCTATGATGATGTGGATTACGGCATTAACGCTATGTGTCAGCGCATGTCGGCTTTGCTGGGTTTTGAACTCTCGCCCGAGAACACGCCCGAAACGCACAACCTGATGTTGAGTGCCCTGCAAATTATTGGAGCCAACTGTGCTTCGGCCAAGTATCAGTTTAACCGTGTGCGCCCATTCGTGCGTTTCAATGAAAAGCCCTACACAAGCGAGAAGATCTCGTCTTTGAGCAAAGCACCCTCGTATCCTTCGTCGCATTCAATGTATGCTTGGGCTACGGCTCATTTGTTGGCCGAAGTGTTGCCTCAATATAGTGACATGCTGCTGCAAAGTGCTTATGATTATGGCGAGAGCCGCATCATTCTTGGAGTGCACTGGCAGAGCGATGTGAGTGCGGCCCGCTTGCTCGTGGACGCATGCTTTGCGCGCCTGCATGCTCAACCCATCTATTTGGAACAAATCGCTAAGGCTCAAGCCGAATGCCAAAGCATATTGTGCGAAAAAAGAAACAAATCGCTTGCTGCGACCGATTCGTTGTCCATCATCACATTTTTGCCGGAGATGCCCGATTCCACCGGTGGTTTGTGGGCAAGCGACCTGACCACCTATTTCAAACATAAAGAAGACCATACCGAACAGCGCGATGATGTCGCAAGGACAGATGCCGGTGCTTCAGTGCAAGATTTGTGTCAGAATTTTTCTAAATACATTGAAATTGACATTTCTCCCGAAGCCACTCCTTACATTTGTAACCTGCTGAATGACCTGCATGCCGCAGTGGTTCGCAACGCCGAACTTGCGAAAGAAACTAATTGGCGTCGGCGCCCCTTTGACCGTCTGACCGACCCTCTCATCACAGGAGAGGATAGGGACTCGCTGCTGCAAAGTTCATCTTTCCCTTCTACCCATGCTGCATTAGGTTGGGCCACGGCATTGACCTTGATTTCTATTAACCCTAACAAACAAAATGAACTGCTTTCAAGAGCAATCGACTACGGATTAAGCCGCGTGGTGGCAGGCACGGCGTGGCCAAGCGATGTGTATGCCGGCCAACTGATGGGTGGCTCTACCTTTGCGGCCCTGATGGGCAGTGCTGATTTCATGGAGGCTTTGCGGCAGGCACAGCAAGAGTATTACTCAATTAGCGGTGTGAGCCAAGTACCAATAACTCCTGATGTTCAATCCGACAAGTTCACGATAGATGGACGGCGCGCAACCCCCGACACAAAGGGCATCATCGTTTCGGCGCAAGGCAAATGGCTCATCCCCTAAGAATTGAAAAATGAATGAGCTTTTGCATATTTTTTGTATCTTTGCAGATTCAAGAAAAATTAATCTTCTATAAAACAAACAAAACATGAATTTACCTTTTGCTGAATCTTGGAAAATCAAGATGGTTGAACCCATCAAACGCAGCACTCGACAAGAGCGAGAGCAATGGCTAAAAGAAGCTCACTATAACGTTTTTCAACTTCGTGCCGAACAAGTATTTATCGACCTGCTGACCGACTCAGGCACGGGGGCAATGAGCGACAGACAATGGAGCGAACTGATGCTGGGAGATGAGAGTTACGCGGGAGCCACCTCTTTTTTCAAATTCAAAAATGCAGTCAAAAACATCTTGGGTTTTGACTATGTGATTCCCACTCATCAAGGCCGCGCGGCTGAAAATGTGCTGTTTTCCTATTTAGTAAAAGAAGGAAATGTGATTCCCGGCAACGCTCATTTCGACACCACTAAGGGGCATATTGAGAGCCGGCATGCAACGGCAATCGACGTGACGGTTGATGAAGCTAAAGACACGCAGCTTGAAGTGCCGTTTAAGGGAAATGTGAGTGTGGAAAAACTGGAGCGAGTCCTTCGTGAAAATCAAGGAAACGTACCTTTTATGGTTCTGACGGTCACCAACAACACTGTGGGTGGTCAGCCGGTGAGCATGCAGAATATAAAAGAAACATGCGAGTTGTGTCACAAATATGGCGTACCGGTGGTGATGGACTCGGCTCGTTTTGCCGAGAACGCTTATTTCATTAAGACCCGTGAAGCCGGTTATGCGTCGAAGAGCATCAAGGAAATCGCTTTGGAAATGTTCAGCCACGTGGATGCGGCCACTATGTCGGCAAAAAAAGACGCCATTGTGAATATGGGTGGCTTCATTGCAACCAATAATGCCGACTGGTATGAGGGCTGCAAACTCTTCTGCATTCCCTTTGAAGGTTATGTGACTTATGGCGGCCTTAATGGACGCGACGTGAATGCTATGGCACAAGGCCTTGATGAGAACACTGAATTCGACATGCTCGAAACTCGCATCCATCAGGTGCAATACCTTGCATCGTTGCTCGATGAGTACAAGATTCCTTATCAGCGCCCGGCTGGAGGTCATGCCATTTTTGTTGATGCAAAACAGGTACTTACAGCTGTGCCAAAAGAAGAATTCCCGGCGCAAACGTTGACCTGTGAGCTGTATCTCGAAGCTGGCATACGTGGCTGTGAAATTGGCTATATGCTGGCCGATCGCGATCCAGTTACTCGTGAAAATCGCTTCGACGGCCTTGATTTGCTCCGTCTGGCCATTCCGCGCAGGGTCTACACCGATAATCACATGCGTGTGATTGCCGCCGCCTTGAAGAATGTGTATGACCGCCGCAATGAAATTACTCGTGGGGTCGCTATCGAATGGGAGGCTCCGCTAATGCGCCACTTTACTGTGAAGTTGCGTCGGTTGCAATAAAATACTAAAATCATAGGTGTTGGGAAGGAACTTTTTAGCGAGTTCCTTCCCTGTTTTTTGTCCCAGCTTTGAAACAAATAATGAAGGATTGACAGAAAATGTCTATATTTGCACTACACATCATCCAACACTTTTTATCGCAATGAAACGAAGCCGCACGTTTATATTTTTGATGGCCATGACGACGTTATGGATGGCCACGCAAGCAAGCGAGATAACTCCTACGCAGGCACAGGCCGTGGCACAGGCCTTTTTACACTCATCATCGACACGCCGTGCCGCCATGCCGGCCATAGTGAATAGCGAGCTGACATTGGCTTATGAGGCGACAACCAACGCTGTGGCCGACTTTTATGTGTTCAATGTGCCGCAAAACAATGGTTATGTGATTGTTGCGGCCGATGATCGTGCCACGCCGGTGCTGGCTTATAGTGATGCCGGTGCTTTTGATTGCGATGACATGCCCGACAACATGCGCTGGTGGTTAGGGGAGTACCAGCGGGAAATGCAATACATCAAGTCGCATCCGGCTTTGATGCGCCGCAGCACCTCAAAGCTAAGCCACAGTGTGGCCCCTCTTTTGACGTGCCTGTGGAATCAGCGCGACCCCTATAACCTCCAGTGTCCCACCTACACGCTCGATGGCGAAAAAAAGCAAGCTGTGACGGGTTGTGTGGCTACCGCGATGGCGCAGATTATGTATTACCACAAGTGGCCCAAACGGGGACAGGGAAGCCATAGCTATACTTATAATGTGGGCGGAGCGGGAAATCAAACGCTGAGCGCCGACTTCAGCGAATCAGTTTATGATTGGGACATCATGCTCGACACTTATGACAAGAATAGCAGCGTTGAATCTCAAAACGCCGTAGCCAAGCTCATGAGCGATGTGGGCATCTAGGTTGAGATGATGTATAAAAATGGATCGAGTGGAGCAACTTCTGTTTCCGTGCCCATTGCGCTAAAGGAGTATTTTGATTACAGCGAGAACACTCGCATTCTCTATCGCCAGTTTTTTGGCATCGACTATTGGGAAAACATGTTGCGCACCGAGCTCGATGCGGGTTGCCCGATATATTATAGTGGAAGCGCTTCTGGTGGTGGCCATGCTTTTGTGTTCGATGGCTATGATACAGATGGCTTCTTCCACATTAATTGGGGGTGGGGCGGACGCAGCAATGGCTATTTTGTGGTGACCATGCTCAACCCCCTTGATCAAGGGATAGGCTCTTTTAGTGGCGGATATAACTCCACCCAGCAAGCGGTGGTGGGCATCAGGCCCGAAGATGGAGAGCTGGAGGCTTATTCGTTTGATGCCTTTTATGCCATATTCTCGCCCAGCGCCACATCGGTTGCTTTGGGCGAAACGGCCCAATTCGCAGGAAAACCGGCGATGCTGGGCGCTGCATCGTGGAAACAGTTGCGCTGGGGAGTCGTCATTTTGAACGCCGATGAAACCCAAATTGTTCTGGGACCAGAATATTTTGATGCATCGGAATGTAAGGTGGGGTATTATTATAATGCCACTTTCGAGATAGATTTGCCTGCCGATTTACCGGAGGGCCAATATCATGCGAAATTGGTGTACACCGTCGATGACGAACCCTATCATTTTTTTGGCAATGCGCCCGATGTGCATGCGTTTGTGTTGATGGAAGTGCGCGATGGTGTCGCATACTTCTCGGTCAGCGATGAGTCGCAGCTCTCTCTTGTTAGCCTTGAACCCAATAGCACGACACTTTATGCTGGCCAAAGTGTGCAAATAGCGGCCACTGTCCATAATGCGGGTGTGGAATATTATGGAAACCTCTCGCTTGTTTTCTTGAAAAATGGAGTAGTTGGCAATAGCGAAAACATAGGTGTTGACATTGCGCAAGGTAGCGATTATAGCTTCACCACAAGACTATCGGTGCCGACGGCCACGGGAACCTATGCGCTGGCTCTTCGTGATGATGATGCCCAACAGATAGGCAGTGCTGTGACGGTGACAGTGCTTCCATCCACCGATTGTGCGCTATCAATAGCGTCACCTCTCGTTGCCGCAAGTGAGATGCCGGCTAATGATATTCAGGCTTCGGTAAACCTCATGAATACGGGCGGAGCGTTTATGGGCGTTATTGAAATGATGGTTTTGCCGGCCGACACCTTACTCATCAATTCGATTATTGAATCTGAAGTTGTGACAATTCCGCAAAACGAAAAAGTGACGGTGAATTTCAAGGGTTCTTTTGGCGGTCTGATTGGTAAGGGCTACCGTTTGTGGCTTCGCAACCCTAATCCTGACAAAACTAACGCGTATTACCTATGGGGTAAACCGGCTTCATTCATAGTTTCAAAACCGGCGACATCGCTTCGTGATGGCGATGTGAACGGTGATGGTGAAGTGGATGTGAGCGATGCGAATGTCGTACTCAATATCGTTTTAGGCAAGGCTTCGTCCGGTGATTATCCCGGGGTGGCCGACGTGAGTGGCGATGGAGTGATAGATGTGGCCGATGTGAACAAACTCATCAATCTGATATTGAATAAACGTTGAATACTTGTGCCGTGAACGACAACTATTTAGATCAGTTAAACGAGCAACAGCGGGCCGCAGTGGAGTATTGTGACGGGCCACAGCTGGTGATCGCTGGAGCCGGTTCGGGCAAAACCCGTGTCCTAACCTATAAAATCGTGCATTTGCTGCACAATGGGCTCCCTCCTTATCGCATCATGGCTCTCACGTTTACTAATAAGGCAGCTCGCGAAATGCGAGAGCGCATCACCTTGTTGGTGGGCAAAGAATTGGCCAGCCAGTTATGGATGGGCACATTCCATTCTATTTTTGGCCGCATCTTGCGCATGAATGCCGAACGCATAGGATTTTCGCATGACTACACAATCTACGACACCAGTGATTCGCGCTCGCTTATCAAACTCATCATCAGTGAAATGAACTTGGAAGAAAAAACTTACAAAATACCTTCCGTTCAGGCTCAGATATCTAATGCGAAGAATGCGTTGTTTTCGCCCGATGACTATGAGCGGCACGCAGGCATGAGGCAAGCTGATAGCGATGCGGGGCGCCCTCTCATATATCTCATTTATCGCACATATTGCGAGCGATGCCGTGTGGCCGGAGCAATGGATTTTGACGATTTGCTTTACTATACTAACGTGTTGCTGCGCGATAATCCCGATTTGCTGGAACGCTACCAAGACATGTTTCAATACATACTGGTGGACGAGTACCAAGACACCAATTTCGCTCAGCACCTGATTGTGATGCAATTAAGTCAAAAACACAATCGAATTTCGGTGGTGGGTGATGATGCGCAAAGCATCTATTCGTTTCGTGGCGCCAATATTTCAAACATTTTGGAGTTGAACAGGAGTTTTCCGTCGCTCAAAACATTTAAGCTGGAACAAAACTATCGCTCCACGCGCAGCATCACACAAACGGCCAACATTCTGATTGCGGCCAACAAACGACAGATTCCCAAACAAATCTATTCCACCAAAGAGCAAGGCTCTCCCATACAAGTGGTGAGATGCTATAGCGATTATGAGGAAGCATATGTAGTGGCCAATCAGATAGCCGCCATGAAAGCTCGCCAAGCATGCCAGTGGAGCGATTTTGCTGTGTTGTATAGGACGAATGCCCAATCGCGAGTTCTTGAAGAGGCGCTGAGCAATGGAGGGAGGCGCGATAAGCATGGCAATGTGCGCGACGCAATCCCATATCGCATTTATGGGGGATTGTCGTTTTATCAGCGCAAAGAAATTAAAGATGCAATAGCTTATTTTCGCATGTCGGTTAATCCCGATGATGATGAGGCTCTGCGTCGAATCATCAATCGGCCGACAAGAGGCATTGGCGACACCACCGTAGGCAAAGTGCAGCATTGTGCCATTGAAAATGGCGTGAGCATGTGGCATGCCCTCAACCACCCCGATGAAGTGCAGCTTAGCGTGAATCGTGGCACATTGAGCAAATTGCAACATTTTGTGGTTTTGATAGAGAAATTCATCGAACTGAACCGCAAAGGCACAGATGCTTATGAGGTGGCTCGCACTATTATTGAAGACACAAAATTGCTGTCGGAACTGATGGGTGATATGACTCCCGAAAACATTAGCAAGCAAGAGAATCTCACCGAGCTTGTGAATGGCGTTTATAATTTTGTGGAGATCAAAAAAGAAGAAGGAAACAAAAATATGCTGATGCGCGATTTTCTGGCTGAAGTTTCCCTTCTCACCGACCAAGATACGGGCGATGATAATGACAACAAAGTGACCCTTATGACTGTGCACGCAGCTAAGGGCTTGGAGTTTAAGAATGTGTTCATAGTGGGATTGGAAGAGGAACTTTTTCCGTCTTCCATGAGTTTGGGCACAATGGAGGGCATAGAAGAGGAAAGACGATTGTTTTATGTGGCCATCACCCGGGCCATGACCAATTGTGTGATCACTTATGCCACTTCACGCTACCGCAACGGCCAAACAATGAGTTGCGTGGCCTCGCGTTTTTTTCGCGATATTGATTCAGCGAATTTGCAGTGCAACACTTCCTCAATGGCTCAAACGGTTGAAAATGATTTTTCTAAAATCCGTGAA